>CAIQND010000873.1 GCA_903873045.1 uncultured Methylococcaceae bacterium
AATATTGCTGGGGGAGAGCAGTGCGGCATTAAGCGCGATGGGCGATTGTTTGAAAGGAATATTCATCGGTCAGTGATTGTTTTAAGTGTAGGTGGCAATTATACCATTATTAGCTGGCGTTTTCGGACAGCCTCCTAGACGTATTGCAGTAGTGTATCCAGATGGAAAAATATGTAGTGAGCTTTCACCTCCCGTTGTACTAGAAGTTGATAAAGCATTAGACGTGATTGGCGAAGCTCCAGTACAAGGCGTACCTGTGAAAGCAAGCCTTGATTCAAAAAATAAAACAACAGCAGTCAAATTAACCACATCGACCGAAGCAATAGAATGTCTTCGTATATCGCTTTTTAATGCTTGTAGCTTAGCAGCCAATAACAAATTAAATCCAGATCAGGAAGTTGAACTTTACAAGAACGTAATTGAGCAATGTCGCTCAATGAGCTCTGTTAATTCAACAAAATGTGCAAACTAACGTGGCTGGTAAAGTATGAACTTTATTGCAACCCTATCTAACTCAACATTCCAGCGGAGCTTCGCTACGCTCAGCCCGCTGAACTTTGCGTTAGCCATCACAACAGGAGAAAAGAAATGGGCTATTTATTAACGTCACTTGGTAACTTACCTGTAGATGAAGAAGTGAAATTTTATGTGTTTGCCATCAATGGCCAGTGGCAAGAACCTCTTTATGGGATGATAGAGCAAAATTTCACGTCAATCGCCCGTAGCATTGGGAAGCAGGCCATAATTGCTAAAGGCTTAAACCCTGTTGATTGGTGCGGGGACATTGCTGAGAAATATTTAGGCAAAGATCACGTTGATTATTCTCCACTACTACCAGCACTCTTGATTACAGATGCTCATCCTGATCGTGTTACCAAAGACTCGCTAAGACTTCTTGTCCCCCTAAAAGATGTTGATTCACGTTTTGGAGGTTGGAACCAATTTTTTTCGTTATTATCCGATTTCGTCCAATTTAAAAATGACGATTTTGTAAAACGGTTTCAAAAAAAGGAAGACTCTTTTGATGTTGCCAATAAAGTAATAAAGGTAAATCCCGGTATCCTTGGCGTATCTATAAATGTTAACGAGCTTATATTGTGGTGGCGGAAGCGGGCTAAACAGCAACCGGCTAATGGCTAAGGGTCAGCCGCGGGCACGCTTTTTGTGCCCGACACATCGTGGCACTGAATTGTCGGGCAACAAAAAGCGTTACCCGACCTACGTTTTATAACTGGGTTCAGAGTAAAAATAAATGCTTAACTATTGTGTTCAGAATAGCCGATGGGAACTCTTCAAAAAATCCAACAACGAATAATTGATCGTGATTACCTTATGTCGTCTCACGCAGAAGAAGAAATGGTGGATGATAGTCTTGAGAGAAAGGATATAGAAAATGCAATTTTCAAAGGTCGCATCGAAAAGAAACTAACACAAGACTCGCGTGGTACAAGATACCGAATAGAAGGGTTAGGCGTTAGATGGGCGGTCGATTCATGTTGTATGCAGATTTAGAGAAGGCCTACGCCTTGTTACAATACCTTCGCCAAAAATCAGGTAGCCTTGACGTAAGTTCTGCCGATTCATATAGCCTTGGCAATCTGGCTGTCGATTAACAACTCATTTGGCATTTTTGCCAAACAGTTTTTAATCCTGTGTATGTATTTGCTGACTCTGGAAACGGTTTTCAGATCCAGCATACTCTTAAAATTCATGCCTTGGAGCTGTCGAATTAGCTTTTCCGTTTGGCGAAGGTATTGATAATGCAATCAATTAGTTACTTAAGGCATGCTCAAATTTATCATTGCATTTCAACTTGACAGCCTACCTTCCTAATGGAGAGGAAACTTTGTGTCGCTTTACCAGAGCCACGGAAAGTCGAATTATTCGCCCACCTAAACCAGAGATCGGCTAGGTTGTGGTCATAATGAGAATTGCTGCTGATCATCTTTAGGGATAGCCCTGCTAAATTTCTTGTTGATTGAACTTTCAGGGTCAGAATTAGCATTAACATTGAGTTCAATTAAAATAATAAACAGCATTCCGGGGATTTTTTTGCCTACCACATTTTCTCGAACAACGCGTTCACTCGCCCATGATTCAGCAAAACATGCTTTGATAACATGGCTGATCGGCGGCTTACTATTAAGTCTATGGCTGTTTTGGTTCTTTTTTTTTCGCATTACCGTCTATGAAATTTCCACCAAAGCGAGGCTGGAAGTTAATCCCTCGGCTCATCCGATAACCGCACTGATCGCGAGCAAAATTATTTCTGTATCTCTATTGTTGGGACAAGATGTTCAGGCTGATCAGGTATTAGTCGAGCTGGATTCCACTAATGAACAACTGCGCTTGCAGGAAGAAGAATCAAGGCTGAGCGCCTTGCCGCCCCAGATTGCTTCGCTGGAAAAACAAATGACCGACCTGGAACAGGCAAAAGGCAAGGATCACCAAGCCGCACTTGCGGCAATCGACAGCGCCAAGTCACGTCAGCAAGAAGCCAATTCGGCCGTCGCATTCGCGAAAAATAATGCACGAAGTCTGACCGGACTGAGTGAGGCTATTCCAAAGATAGAGATATTACGCGCCGCAGCCGAAGCGGAAAAGCTAAGTTCTGCCAGAGACGCGTTAACCTCGGAAATCCATCGCTCAGAAATGGCGGCCGAGACACGCAGCCATCAGGAACTGGCCGACATCGAAAACCTGAGACGTGAAGCCGCGAAATTAAGAGGCGAGTTTGAAACGACACACAGAACAATAAACCGGCTTAAACAGGATATCGAACAACACTTAATTCGCGCACCGGCAAGCGGACAAATCGGCGATATTGCCGACTTACAAGTGGGAACTTATGTGGCGGTTGGCGATAAGTTGGGAACCGTAGTACCCCGCAGTGAACTTAAGATTGTGGCTTATTTCCCGCCCGCTTCGGTGCTGGGCAGAATTCATCCGGGACAGTCCAGTCGCATGCGGCTAGAGGGTTTTCCGTGGGCTCAATTTGGCACGATTCAGGCCAAGGTAAGCCGCGTCGGCACCGAAATCCGGGATAATCAGGTGAGGGTGGAATTTAAACCTGAACTGTCCGAAGACTCCCCTATCCGGCTGCAACACGGCTTGCCCGGTTCGATCGAGGTCAGCATCGAACACATCAGCCCAGCCGTCCTGGTGCTGCGTAATACCGGCCAATTACTCGCTAACAGCAAGCAGCTCAGCCTGCCAGCAAATTAAAGTCATGAGCAAGCGGACAACAAAGCCCCGCAGACAGCGCTGGCTGGCACCGGAAGTGGTGCAGACATCGGCGATGGACTGTGGTCCTGCTGCGCTAAAATGCCTGCTGGAAGGCTTTAATATTCCTGTCAGCTACGGCCGTCTTCGGGAAGCCTGCCAAACCAATGTCGACGGCACCTCCATCGACATGCTGGAAGAAGTCGCCAACCAGCTAGGAGGCTGTCCGACAACAAGTCAGGGCTGGAAGCAATTCTACTGTTATCCGGAAAATTTTAAATTTCCAGATGAGTCTGCTTTAAAAATAACTCATAAACTATGCTGCTAATGGGTTATTCATCCCTTTTAACGGGT
>CAIQND010000874.1 GCA_903873045.1 uncultured Methylococcaceae bacterium
AATATTGCTGGGGGAGAGCAGTGCGGCATTAAGCGCGATGGGCGATTGTTTGAAAGGAATATTCATCGGTCAGTGATTGTTTTAAGTGTAGGTGGCAATTATACCATTATTAGCTGGCGTTTTCGGACAGCCTCCTAGACGCTTCATTAGATTTTGAAAAGCCTTGTGTTGAATGAGCAAGCGCCTTATTAGTTGTATGTAGAACATAGGCTAATGCCTTTTCAGCTTCTTGCGGAGACCCTTGATATGAGAGTAATGCTTTGCTTAGTTGTACTTTTTGTAACATACCATTCGGCCCCATACACCTCTCAATTACAATGTCGTCTTTTCTAGCTCCCTTTCTCTGTTCGATGGTGTTCGCATCTACTGCCGCCAACCCTAAAAATTCCAGTAATGCACGGCAATGAATGAGAGCAGACTCAATAGCAGGGTTTGTAAATGCTGTAGCGAGTCCTTCAATGACTTGATCTTCGCCGAAGAATATTTTTATCGAAGGCACATCACTCCAGCCTAATGTATAACGTATTGCGAGATGACCTATAGCGATAGAATGCATTCTATAGTCAAGTAACTCGATATCGTTGTTTTTCATATTTTTTATTGCTCGAAGCGTGACGGGGTTTGCAACCACGTTGCTCACGCTTTGTAAATTGTTTAGGCGTTCAAACGTTACACAATAAACTTCATGCCGCCAACTTTGCAATTCGTTTTACCTTGATAAGTTGGGAGGCGAACGCCAATGCCGCCATAATGTCTTCCCTTTCCAAATCCTCATAATCCGTAAGTATCTCTTCAGTCGTCATTCCAGCACTTAACCATTCCAGTATATTTTCAACCGGATAACGTAAACCTCGAATACAAGGTTTACCATGGCAAATGCTTGGGTCTAGGGTAATCCGTTCGGATAGTAATACTGTCATAGTAGTCACCGTTAAAATCTTGTTATATTAAATCGCAGGAGCGGTGCCAATCTGGTGAGCGGAAAAGCACTGCCCACGGTTTATAAATCCAACCCCGCCATAATCTCGTCACTGATATCGGCATTGGAATAAACGTCCTGTACATCGTCCAGATCTTCCAGGCGATCTATCAAACGCAGCATTTTTTCTGCGTCATCGGCATCCAGTTCAGCCTGGATGGTTGCCTGCATAGTGACTTCGGCACTGTCAGGCTCAAAGCCTGCGGCAATCAGTGCCTCTTTTACGGCCAGATAAGTTTCGGGAGTCGTCATCACATCAACGGCACCGTCATCATAGCCGGTCACATCATCTGCACCGGCTTCCAAAGCGGCATCCATCAGCCCATCTTCGTCAACTGAAGGGGCGTAACTTAAAATACCGACTTTATTAAATAGATAAGCCACCGAACCATCGGTGCCTAAATTGCCGCCCGCCTTGGCAAAGGCATGACGGACTTCTGCAACGGTGCGGTTACGGTTATCGGTTAAACAATCAACAATGACCGCTGTACCGCCGGGGCCATAGCCTTCGTAACGGATGTTTTCGTAATTAACACCTTCCAACGCACCGGCCGCTTTTTTAATGGCGGTATCAATGGTGTCGCGGCGCATATTGGCACCCAAAGCTTTATCAACTGCGGAGCGTAAACTCGGGTTACTGGCGGCATCCGGGCCACTGGTTTTTACTGCAACGGTAATTTCACGCATGACTTTGGTGAAAATTTTACCGCGCTTGGCATCCTGCCCTGCTTTACGATGCTTGATATTAGCCCATTTACTATGTCCAGCCATGGTTTCTCTCTTTAAAAATTAGTGTGTGTGGGAATAAAGGCTACCAACTAAGGAGCGTGCATGAAAT
>CAIQND010000875.1 GCA_903873045.1 uncultured Methylococcaceae bacterium
CGCAAGGTATTAACCAATAATTACATGCACCACAAAGAAATTTATCAGGCAGTGGCTGCTCTATTGGCCGAACACTGGGTAACGCAACCTTTTAAGCTGCTTGATTTAGGCTGTGGCGATGCCAGTTTCCTGGCTCCAGCAATCCACGGCAGAAATATTCAGTACTATGCAGGCTTTGATCTTTCTGATCCGGCCATTGTGCTTGCCGCAGAAAACATGGTGCCTCTGGGTTGTAAAACTGATTTAATTAATATCGATTTTATGGATGGCTTGGCACAAACAAAAGAGCGTTTCGATATTGTTTTTACCAGTTATGCCTTACATCATTTAAGCCGGGAAGAAAAAGCCGAATTCTTTCGCTTGGCACATAAAGTACTGACTGAACAGGGCCTGTTAATTATCATTGACGTTATGCGTGAGCCTAATGAACCCCTGCCTGTTTATTTGGATAATTATTGCCAATGGGTACGGGAAGAGTGGCATCAACTTGATGAGCAAGATTTGACGGCTCTTACCCACCATATTCGTCACAACGATCTACCTGAAACTGCGGCCATCTTGTCTACGATGGCTGAAGCCGAGGGTTTTTGTCCGGCAACCCCTATATTCTATATGACCTGGCATCAGGCGCTCTTGTTTAGCAAAGAATTAAAGGCGCTTGCAGCGTAAAATCATTGCCATGTTTATTAATATGGATTAGCCATTACTTTAGGTGATTTCTGCGAAAGAACTTGCCCACTAGACGAATCCAATCGCTTGTTTGATTGGGAAAATCCTGCTTTTAATTGGTAAAATATTCTCCGGAAATCATATTAAACTATGAACAATGAATAGCCTATTAACCACACATGAGCAGCAATATACAGGTATCGTCACCGTAGAGACTCGATTTATCGCGTCTCTATTTATCGCATCCCTTCATCCGAAAACCCACGGGTTATCATTTAGACGCGATAAATCGCGTCTCTACAGAGATTAATTTATGGTTGATAGGTATAAGGTTGTTTCTGCGAAAGAACTTACCCATTAGACGAATCCAATCGTTTTCTTGATTGGGAAAATCCTACTTTTAATGGGTAAAATATTCTCCAGAAATAACCTTAATACTGTCGGTGGCTTGCTATCGAGAAACTGCCCTGCCATTTAGTGGTTTAAAAAGCAGGGCTACTTGATTGTAAGTCAGCGGTTTTTACGGGTTAGTTTTCACAAATCAGACTCACGGCTTTTCTACGTTAACAGGTTGATAGTCGCCTGCGCATTGGTTTATTTTTTCAATTACACTGCGATCCAAATCACCCTCATAAAGGCTGAGGTTTGTATTGACGGGTGGATTACCTAAAAATTGGGCTACGCTACCTTGATTAGGAATAGGGCGAATATAATCACCATTCCATTGAATATCAGGCAGGGTATTTTTATATTTTTCAGGCACCAAGCCCAAATAGCCGGGCAGTTTTACAAATAGAATACTACTGAGCCGGTAGAAAAATGATTGAGAATCATTGGGGGTTTCCTTAATGTCGGGCGCGAAAGCGGGTTCAAAAACAGGTTTCGATATTTTACCCAAGTCCAGATTTAAGTCGTGCTGCTTGGCTTTATCCGCCATCCATTGTAAGGCCAAATCCGACAGACCCGTATTGGGATAACCACCGCCTACATTGCTATGCACGCCCGGAAACCATTTTTGTTCAAAATGATTGGCATCATGTTGCGTATTGGGTGTCATCAGGGTGGGTTGAAAAATCAGGCGGTGTTCATCAATTGCCAACGCGTGATAAGCATTTTCAATGATAGAACTTAACCGGGTATCGTGGAATGTGCAGCCAAACAGCTTATCAACCAGACAGCCTAAAATAATTCCGAACGGCGAACCTAAAGCGCCTACTGTATCAAAAACACCCAAGAATTTAATTTTCTCATTGGGCCAGGTATGTTCTGTTTTAAAAGCCAGTGATTTTCGACTATTGGGGTGCCAGTCAGGGGTTTTGTTTTTGTAAATATCGTAAGCTTTACCGATTAAATATAATTTATCTCGCGTTAAAATTCCTACGTTACGAACCAGGCCTGCAAGACTACGTGCGGTGTAAGCAACGCGACTAAAGCCAAAAATATAAACATCATCACCGTCTTCGTAATTACTGACCAAAAATTTATAACCGTCTTTGATGTGGTCGGAAATACCGTAGCCAAATCCGCCTCCCGAGATACGCTCAAATGTTTTTGTGCCTATGCCATGTACGTAATGAATGATTTGTTCTTTTTGTTGTAAATCGTGGGGCAGGGTGGCTATAAAAAGCTTGGTGATATTGGTAGGACAAAGTTTACCATCTTTAGAATGTTGATCTGCACTGTTCCAAGTGCCATCGAAAAAAATAACCAGTTTTTTATTGTTAGGATTTGTCATTTTTGTTCTCCTGTATTGCATTGATAGTGAAATGAATGGGGACTAATGGTAACCGTTATTACTGGATAAATAAAATCTTATTGGATTGGATGTTAAAATTCTGTATTTATAACGATTTTTAATTAGTACTGTACATAAAATCAATACCTTCGCCAAACGGAAAAGCTAATGCGACAGTTCTAAGGTATGAATATTAAGAGTATGCTGGTTCTAAAAATCGTTTCCATAATCAGCAAATACCAGTGCTGGATTAAAAATCGTTTGGCATTTTTGCCAAGTGAGTTTTTAATCGACAGCCAAATTATCAATGCCACAAAGATCGGCAGAACTCACGTCGGCTGCCTTACTTTTGGCGAAGGTATTGTAAAATGACTTAATATTTGATTCCATCTGGCTATTGACGAGGGTTAGGTTAAGAAGTTGTAACGTTTAGATTTTTGTTCGTGTTTCTGACTGATTACCGGATAAACAGTCAATTTTGAGGCTACCCACTTTAGACGGGACAAGCAAAAAGGCTTAACCCTCAATAGGGTTAACTTAACGATAAGGCATCAAAAGAGACCGTTCGCTGAGCGGAGTCGAAGCGAGTTGTCCGCTTCGACTCCGCTCAGCGAACGGTTTAA
>CAIQND010000876.1 GCA_903873045.1 uncultured Methylococcaceae bacterium
GAAGTGAGTCAATCACTTCTCCGTCAAGTTGTCGTAAATCGTGATCGCTGAGTGCCATATTTTAAGGGGTTGTTTTTAGCTCAAATAATAACATATAGTCATTAGCAATGAAAAAAATTAGCAGGGGTGTGAATGATTACGCGGACGCTTATTAAGTGCCGCGCGTGAAGGCTGGCTGGTGATCTTCGACTACGATACTGCCAACCGTGTGCTGCAAACCACCCAGGACAGCAAAGCGGTAGGCTATGCCTATGACATCCCCAACCGTCGGCGAACCCTGACCTATCCGGGCGGCCAAGTCGTCACCGAAGATCGGGATTTCCGCGAACGACTGGCCGACATTGATGCCGGCACCATTGCCAGCTACAAATACGACTTTGGCAATCGCGTGCTCAATCGAAGTTACGGCAACGGTACGAGCGCCACTTACAGCTATAACGACAATAACTGGATCACCCATCTAGGTCATACCAAATTCGGCGGCGAACTGATTGCAGGATTCGGTTATGAGTACGACAAGCAAGGTAACAAACGCTTTGAGCAAAAACAACATGACCCCAGAAAGTCCGAAGGCTTTGCCTACGACAACTTATACCGGCTAATCCATTACAAGGTCGGGGAACTGGATAATGCGGGGATGGTGTCCCTACCGCTCACCCAAACCCAATACGATCTAGATAAGCTGGGCAATTGGGACAAGAAAATCAATGACGGCACTACCGAAACCCGTGTGCATAATGGCATCAATGAAATCACCCGGATCAACGGCGACGCCATCCAACATGACGACAACGGCAACTTAAGCCAGGACAGTAACTACAACTACAGCTACGACCAAGAAAACCGCCTGACCAAAGCCACTTTTGTGGGTGCGGAGGGTATCGAAACCGCAGGCGAATACCATTACGATGCATTAGGTCGGCGCATAGCCAAAAAGACAGGGGTGAGCCGGGATAATCAGGACATCCGGTATTATTATGATGCAGCACGGATTGTTGAGGAGCAGAGTCCATCTGGTGTAACCAAGGCTGCTTACACTTATGGGAATTATGTGGATGAGGTGTTGACTTTTGAGAGAAATACAGTGGTTAACAGCAAGCGTTACTTTGTCCATAGCAACCATTTGTATTCGCCGGAAGCGCTGACGAGTGACAGCGGCTCGGTGGTCGAACGGTATAGCTATGATGCTTATGGGAAGCAGATCGTGACCAATGCATCTGGAAAAACTCAGACGAAGAGTGGGGTGGGGTTTGAGCGAGGGTTTACGGGGTATGTGATCGATAATGAGAGTGGATTGATCCATGCTAGGACGAGGAGCTATTATCCTAGCTTAGGCAGGTTTAACTCGCGTATGCCTTGGTTTGGGATGGGAAAATTAAAATTTTACGCTTATGATTTGAGTATAATTGATAAAAGCACATTGGTCAGTTTGGCTTCCGTTCTTGAGAATAGCACAGGTTCATACTTACAAAGTCGATATAACCTTTACGATTTAATGATGGTAAGCCCGTCAAATGGAATTGAACCTTACAGTACATTTGGCTGGGCTAGGGATTTGTGGAATTGGTTAACCAAAGATGAGCCAAAACCTCCCTTCGTACCCCCATATCCTGGCCCTGGTGGATCGAAATGGACACCAACAGCTAGTTGTAGTAAAGATCCAAAAACAGGCGAAGTGAAAGTTATTGTGGGGGTTAAGATAAGATTTTAGGGTCAATGGGGTCAGATTCCAGGATCAATGGGGTCGGATCAATGGGGATCAATGGGGTCAGACTCGATTGATTTATGGTTTTTATCGTTGTAAGATGTTTATTTTTCTGACGAGAGAATAGCCTGGTAGCCTGGTAGGCCGGAATAAGGCTTTTCGAGCGTAAGCGAGAACAAGCGTTTCCGGCACATATCACACTAAGTGCCGGAAACGCCACCACTCGCTACGCTTGGGTGGTCTTATTCCGGCCTACACCATTTTTTATCTATAGACTTTCAGATATTAAATTTCTAACTTTACCAATTAAAAACCTTTAAAATCAATGATTTTCTTGGTGTTACTTGGAAGTTATTTATCTGAAAGTCTATATTAGACGAATCCAATCGTTTTCTTGATTGGGAAACCCCTACTTTTAATGGGTAAAATATTCTCCGGAAATCGCCTTAAACTATGAACAATGAATAGCCTATTAACCACACAAGAGCA
>CAIQND010000877.1 GCA_903873045.1 uncultured Methylococcaceae bacterium
ACCCTAAAAAACTGAGCATTATGACTGATTTTGGCAGCCTTCATTTTTTAGTTTACTGCTCTGATGTGGTGTTGCCATTTATAAATGGATTAAAATATCTAAAATGCTTTGGTGGCATGCCTGATTTTTAAGCTAATTTATATGCGGTTGCCCTGTCTGCGGGGAACTATAAGATGATTTCCGGAGAATATTTTACCCATTAAAAGTAGCATTTTCCCAGTCAAGCAAGCGATTGGCTGTAAGCATTCACCTCTCCCTTTGAAAAAGGGGGATTGAGGGAATTTCTAATAAAATCTCCTCTAACCCCTCTTTTACAAAGAGGGGGACTGAATACTTATCTATTGTATCTACTTGTAATACGGTCATGGTGCCGTTATCAGCACTGGTTGAATCGGCAAGGGTTGTCCTCGAAAAACAACTGATTATGCATTTACCACGATACTTAAGATTATTTTAATAAAAAATAACTTGTTTTTCAATGCGTTGAAATGTACCCACATATTTATGTAGGTATCTATTAACTATAAAAATAAGGACAATAAGCTTTAAGTAATCGTTCAAAAGTCTTTTAACATTTCTTAACATGACAAAGTGCTTGCCGCAATCAGACTATATGAAGTTGACGGTATTTTATTTTGTTAAAAGACTTTTGCTCACCTACTTATCAAAACAAACCTTTATTTAATCAACTATAGAGTAAGAAAATATGTCAATCAAACACACACCGCTTGTTGCTGCTATCTTGGTAACAATAGCTACTGCTACTTCTGCTAATGCAAGCACAAACCTAGTTTCTAATGGTGATTTTGAAATCACCTCAGCGGGCACCGGGCTACTCAACTACAACACTGTAGTAAGTGGCTGGACTAACTCGAACGGCACAGGTTGGATGGGAAGCCAAAAAGCCTATAATTTTGTCTTCGCTGCCGGAACAGCAGACACCACCGGAGTAAATACCTGGGATAACCATTTTAAGCTCTGGGGTCCCGTGACTAACAGCCCGACTGGCGGCAACATTATCGCTTCCGATGCTCGCTATGACTATTATACAGCTCCGTTTTTTCAAACGGTCAGCGGGCTGACCGCTGGCACTGACTACACATTAAGTTTTGATTGGGCGCAAGGCCAAGTAAGTGGCTACACAGGCGCTACCACTTCAGGCTGGAACGTGACTTTTGGCAGCAATACTGCGACAACCGGCACACCTTCACTCGCTAGTCATAGCTTCTCTGGCTGGAATCATTTCACTCAAATCTTTACCGCTACCAGCAACTCGCAACGATTGTCCTTCCTGGCAACTGGTGGCCCTAACGGTCTACCGCCTTTCGCACTGGTGGATGGCGTTAGTCTGACGGCTGTGGTACCTGTTCTTGCTTCGGTACCGGTTCCAGCGGCTCTGCCTCTGATGGCCTCCGGTTTGATCGGATTGTTTGGCTTGCGTCGTCGCAAGAATGCCAAGTAACACTGGACTGTTCCCGTCTAAACACTAAACATATCCACTTTAAATCCCCGGGTAAAACTTGGTATGTAAAAAATAAAACGCTTCAAAATTAACTACTTAATTATTGCTAGCATTCAATTTACCCGGCTTTTTAAAGTAGATATCGCTAAAGCTAAACGTTCAGCCGCGTAGCCGCGTAGGTCGGGTTAGCGATAGCGTAACCCGACGCATTGGAGCTGTACTAACCCGACCTACATGCCTATTTATTCTTCTGTTATGCAACTGGCTGGCAGTCCGGCTTATGCCGACAGTGTCCCGCCTCAAGCCGCGCCAACTAATACAACCGTAGCAAAACCCAAGCCCTCTGTTTCCCAATATGAGGGCTGTCAGCTTGCCGATAGCCAGGCCGGACCGGCCATGGTGGCAATACGCCCGGCTTATTTTCAAATGGGCTCACCGAATAATGAAGCAAGCCGTGCTGACGATGAAGGCCCGCAACATCAAGTTACTATTCCCCGGCCTTTTGCCCTCAGCCGCTGCGAAATCACTGTTGGCCAGTTTATGATCAATGGGGTCTATGATCAATGGGGTCATATGATCAATGGGGTCATATGATCAATGGGGTCATATGATCAATGGGGTCATATGATCAATGGGGTCATATGAGAGCCATTTGCGCTGTAAAATAACACCTTGGTGATCAATGGGGTCAAACTCTAATACTGCTACCTTAAAATAATCATTACAATTCATAGGCTTAAACATGCCTCACGTCTGGGTACGGTAAGTAGAGGAAAAGGTTTGGGTCGTCGCTTAATAGCACGAGGCTGGTTCTTTCGTTTTTGTAAACCTATTGAGGTCGATGCCATCGCCTTTAATAAAGCTAA
>CAIQND010000878.1 GCA_903873045.1 uncultured Methylococcaceae bacterium
GCACTGGTTAACGGTGTCAAAGGAGGAAAATGGTTTAGCTTGATGGAAAACCATCAGCAATAGACAAATGCCTGCTTCGCGAGCTTGGGACTGTTCACAATGTATGAAGCCCATGCGGAAGCGAGCCGATCCCGATGAGGGAACTATCGACTGGAGAGCCGTGTGCGGGAGAACTGCACGCACGGTTCGGAGGGGCGGGGAGAGCTTAGAAAAAAAGCTCTTCTCTACCCCTATAATTGCCATGGATGGCAAATCGTAAAGCAGTTAAAATCTAACCTTAATACCTCCATGTACTCTGGATCCCCGCAGTCCATGCCGGGATGACGAGGCTTATGTAGCTTTTACAGGAGCCAGAAGTATCAATACGAAGGCTAATCCCAAACTTCACACACCATAAACCACCGCATAAAAACCAGCTTTCCCACTTCACTCAAACAAAACTGCCGCCATCTTTTATCTTGCCACCAGCGATCAGCTTGCCAAGTCGGTACCGTGCTGGGTATCAACCGATAAGACAAACCGGCTTTTTTAAAAACAGCACTCAAGCAAAAGTCCAGACGGCGTAGATGCGGTGGATCACTCACCACCAAGACACTGTGCTAATGCTGTGCGGTTAATAAAGCGGCAAGATTTGAAGTCTCTTGATGGGTATTAACTGATAATCCATCAAATAGTAACGCCTCAGAAGTATCTGCTTGGTTTCCACGCCATAGCGCGATCAGTTTGTTATACACATAGCGTTAAATTGTGATCTGTCCCCAATTATTTGTTATTTGATTTGCAGCCTTACCGAATTATTATTTTAGTTGTGATAATTCGTCAATCATATCCGGATGATTACTGATCAAATGCAATAGGCATAACACTGCACCCGATGGATTAAAGCGCCCTTGTTCCCAATCACGTAATGTGGCTACAGGTGTTTTAATTAACTCGGCAAATGCTTGCTGTGTTTTACCGGTTTTATTTCTGGCGCTACGAATTAATATTTGCTCGGGCGTATGGATACGACCGACAATGCCACGTCGCATTTCGGCAAGACTCTCAGATAATCCGGGCAATGCCATGCCTGCATCGACTTCTATCGCTTTGGCTATCTTATCTAAATCAATCATGGTTAAACCTTCTTAAGTATTTCGTTCGTACTTATATTTTCTTTATCAGATTTTTGATAAATGGTAATCAAATAAATAACCCCTTGCGCAGACACATTAAAATAAATCACTCTTACGCCGCCACGTTTACCTTGGTTTTTAGTTGACCAACGGACTTTTCTGGCTCCATCAGCGCCAGGAATAATGTCACCAGCTAATGGGTTTAAAGATATCCATTTGATAAAATCGAGGCGTTCATCTTCAGACCAAATTTTATCGGCTAGTTTTTCAAAAGTAGGAGTTTCAATAACTGTTCTCATTAATTTTAATTGTACTGGATTTCAGTATTATGTAAAAGAAAATAAAAAAATAAGAGTGAGTAAAGCAGCTAAAGTTGTTAAAAACCAATCCTAAGCTTACCCACTAAACCCAATAGCCGTCATCCCGGGAGGGAGAGTGAAGTGAGGTTCCTTCCCGGATGACGAGGCTTATGTAGTTTTTACAGGGGAAAGAAGTATCAATACGAAGTCCAAACCCAAACCCAAACCCAATAGCCGTCATCCCGGCATGGACTGCCGGGATCCGTACGCCCGTAAGGGCGTGCTATTAATACGGTGAAAGTCCGTATCAGAGAAAGCCAAAATCTCTGTAGTTGAAAGTAACTGCGTCACCGTGAGGTGGGGTGGAGAGTA
>CAIQND010000879.1 GCA_903873045.1 uncultured Methylococcaceae bacterium
CGACAAACCACCGGTAGCCCGTAACAGCAATTTTTCTTGCGCGTCTTCCGGCAGATTCATGGCTTGTACTTTTTCAAGCTGAGCCAGTACCGCATCTTTGCTGTCTTCCAATACCCCTTCAAGGCGGCGTAACAAGGTAAAAGGCAAAATGATGCGACCGTACTGACTTTGTCTAAAGTCGCCACGCAGTAAGTCGGCTAACGACCAGATGAAAGCGGCCAGATTGTTGGTGTTTTGGGTCATGGTTATGTTGCTTATACTCAAGGGTGAATGGCTGCCGGTTTTTGGAAAGCCCATTTTACTTCATCAATAAGCAGCCAGTTGAATAAATGTAAGCGTTTGGCTTGGTTCTATGTGTTTTGCATTGGATAACTCATAACACAGAATTAAAAATGTAAATGGGGCATAAGATGAATTGATATTACCACAAGTCGTAGAGCCGTCATTCCGGCATGGACTGCCGGAATCCAGTTGCCATGGATGGCACTTACAAAGCATCCAATCAGCTGATTTACAGCCCGGTAGATCAAGCACGCCTTTTCGTGCCCGACCTTTTCACGTTAAAATAGTAGGATTACACTGGGCAAGGTATCGATATGATGCTGTTGTCCGTTGAATGTTGGGCAACCCTAATAAATAACAAAACAACCTTAAAGAGCCAGTAGCAATGACAACCACCACGCCTTACAGCCTCATCGGCGGCGAACCAGCCATCCTCAGTTTGGTTGACCGGTTTTACTTTTATATGGATACCCTGCCCGAAGCACAAGGCATACGCGCCATGCACCAAGCCAATCTTGCTTCCGCCAATACCAAGCTATTCAAGTTTTTATCGGGCTGGCTGGGTGGCCCCAATTTGTTTATCGAAGAATTTGGCCACCCGATGTTGCGTGCCCGTCATTTGCCGTTCGCAATTGGCGAGTCGGAACGTGACCAGTGGATGCTATGCATGAATAAAGCGCTGGCGGAAATGTCCCTGGATTCGCAGCTGCAAACCACTCTCCATAATGCTTTGCAGCAACTGGCAACGCACATGATTAATCAAGAGTCAGTGATGGCATCCCGTTGACTCATTGATTGAAGCTTGAACGTTGCCATATCTTCATCACTATTAAGCAAGATTACCATGAACTGCGTACAATTGTAGCCAGTTGCACTCATTAACCATCAGGATAAAAAATGGAAGACCAACCCATCAACAAAGTGACCTACTGGCAACCTTCGGCAGGCGACACCATCTTTGGTATCATTCAAGGCAGCGGTGCTGCCAAGGATTTACTCTATGACGAACACAAAACCCTATTTTTACAGGAGGATAACGGTGCGCTTGTCGGTGTTGACCTAAATCGCTATTTGATACACAGCTTGAAACAACATAACGCCGCCTTGGGGGATTTAGTTACCGTGACTTTTCACGGCAAAGAACAGAAAAATAGCGGACGTTCTTTTAATCGCTACACCTTGTTAGTGGATAAGGAGCGTGCATGAAATAACTTGACCCTTTATATTCCCTCACCCCAGCCCTCTCCCAGAGGGAGAGGGCGCAAGATGCCGAAGTTATTTCATGCACATTCCTAAGCTTGCCGGTTCGGTATAAAAAGCCCACCGTTAAGTGCCAGCAGCGGGGCGTTGGCTGACGACCGGAAATCTCAATGTCGTTGATTTCCAGTGTCCGCTTGGTCTATACAGAAACCAATTTAAAAAGCCCGAACAGCACGCACACTAAGCCGACTGTGTTTGTTGTAACGATCCTGATCGCCATTGCCGAAGCCTTGAATCCACGCGCTGTTGCTATCAAGTTCCGTTAAGCTCCAATAATCGTCTTTGGCAAAAGCACCCACACTGTTTTTGTGTTCGTAGAGCACTTTTAACTCGGTCTTTGTCGGTAAATGCCAGCCATTACCATAAGCACTAGCCGCGATAACGGCTTCATTCCAACTGAGCAAACTGGTTTCATCGGTGGCTTTGGCTTCCAAACCATGTACGCCGGAACTGTCGACATAATAGATGGTGCCGCCATAAGGCCCTTTTTCTCCCACGACTGGCACGCTGTCTGCCGCGTAGACACCCATACTCACCAGCGTTCCCGCAACCAGGCAAGCCATTGCCGCCATTTGTTTAAATCCACTCATTGTTCTATCCACAGGGTTGGCCTTGTTTAGGATAAGGCATAAAAAAATTAGCATCCCGTTTGGGACGATTCGTGTGCGCTATTACGGTGTGCCTTTACGATACCCAGCGACCTAATTCTCATGGTTTTTAGTGCGTCCTGTCAACGCAATTCAGGTATTATCAACACGTAACCTGTGGCAAGTCTTCCCGGCGCTTGGTGTAATGCGGTGAAACAGGTTCCCGGCTGGCTTTCGGGGCGATTTTCCTTGTTTGTCTGTGAACCAAAATAAGTTTGTCGGACGTTTGGCGTTGAAGTATGCTTATGCCCGCAAGACTTAATACAAAACGATCAACTTTTAAACGCAGAGGTTAGTTAAAAATGAAAAATTATGAAATTGTAGACATTGAATTGCACGTAGGCGGTGAAGATTACGAGATTGGCTTGGAGGGTTTTTATATTGAAGCCATGATTAAGGCAGGTCACGCAGACATTGAAACCTTTTTACAGTCCAAAATAGAATCTCAAGGCGGTTGGCTTAAAGATGTGCCTATTGTTAACCAAGCCCGTTGTGCGATTGTTCAAGCATTGGCTGAACGTTCCCTATAATTACGATATAAAATTCAATATTTCAAACTGTTTGGTATAGGTAAAATATTGATCTTGCCAGGAGGCACTATTGAAACAATCCTTTTATGACCTAAATTATTCTGATTTAGAAACGGTTATAAATCAGAATAATTTAAACCACTCAGCAGCGACAGTTCTTTTTAACTGGCATTATAAGAAAAAAGAAAGTGCTCAATGCGTTGATAAAATCGCCAAATGTTCATTGGCCTTTTTTGAAAATAATTTCGACTTTTCTTTACCCGAAATCGATACGGTTCATGAGTCAAAAAACGATCGAACCGTAAAATTTCTTTTTAAGCTTAAAGACGCTCATAAAATTGAAACCGTCCTTATTCCGTTTCATAATAAATATTCTATTTGTCTTTCATCGCAGGTTGGCTGTGCAATGAATTGTTCTTTTTGTTTTACCGGAACACAAGGGCTTAAAAGAAATTTAACGACCAGTGAAATTGTTGGCCAGTTTATACAGGCTTGGCGTTGGTTAGCGGCAAACAGGCCTGGAGAAGAGAGAATTTTAAATATTGTTTTTATGGGACAAGGCGAACCTTTACATAATTTTGATGCCGTCAAAAAAGCCTGCGAAATATTCTTATCAAAACACGGAACTTCAATTGGTGTTCAAAAAATAACTATTTCAACGGCGGGTTATATTCCTGGACTTAAAAGATGGAGCCAGGAAATTCCTGGCGTGAACCTTGCGTTATCGCTTCATTCGCCCTTTGAAGAAAAGAGGAATGAGCTTATTCCCATTAATAAAAAATATCCGCTAGATGACGTGTTGGCCACTATTGACAAGATACCTTTAAATAAAAAGCAGTTTATTACTTATGAATATATTCTGATAAAAGATTTTAATGATTCTTCAGATGATGCCCAAAAATTGGGAACGATACTGGCGGGTAAAAGTGCTTATATCAACTTGATTCCGTTTAACTCATTCCCCGGATCACATTACCAGCGTCCGGATTTTGACAAAATTGAACAGTTTAAAGAAGTTTTAGATACTTTTAAAATCCCGACTTTAATAAGAAGTGCTAAAGGCGATGATGTATTAGCCGCTTGTGGACAACTCAATTCTAAACATTAAATATAGAGTGGCTTAGAAGTAAAGCAACATTAAGCTCCCTCTCCCTCAGGGAGAGGGCTGGGGTGAGGGTGATCGAATGTCGCTTTACTTCTACATGGCTCTATAGCTATAGTTTGTTTGCTTTTACAGCATAGGTATCTACACAAGTCGTCATCCCGGCAGGGATTGCCGGGATCCAGATGCCATGGATGGCAATATTGGATATGCAAACTAAATTTTAGCGATATAAATCCAACTTTGATCTAATTTTTCACTTCCCTGTGTTCTATAGGGGTAGAGAAGAGCTTTTTTCTAAGCTCTCCCCTCCCTCCGAACCGTGCGTGCAGTTCTCCCGCACACGGCTCTCCAGTCGATAGTTTCCTCATCGGGATCGGCTCGCTTCCGCATGGGCTTCATACATTGTGA
>CAIQND010000880.1 GCA_903873045.1 uncultured Methylococcaceae bacterium
AGCAAATCTTAAAAAAATCTCTTGTAATATTTTGGAATTCGTGTATAATGGTTGTATTAGTTAAATTAAATGAAAAGGAAATATATGTTTACATTCGCATGTGATTCAATCGAAGGTCTTACTCTTAACCAAAAGCGTGAGACGCTCAAAGCGCTCAAGGTCGCCATATCAGCGGAGGTGGCTCTTGAAGAAATCTCTCGATATTTTGATTTTGACCGTTGAATGTTGGGTAACGAAAAGATGTTGCCCAACCATGACTACGGTAAGTGACCAAGGTAAAAAAATAAGTTCCGTCGGGAATATACATGCGTCGATAATTGCCCATTGGACACCTTCAAATCAGCGTAGATATAAAATGGCGTAGGCCGGAATAAGACCACCCAAGCGTAGCGCGTGGTGGCGTTTCCGGCAATTCGTGCGGTGTGTGCCGGAAACGCTTGTTCTCGCTTACGCTCGAAAAGTCTTATTCCGGCCTACAGGACTGCCAGTCCGTCTTTAAACGGTTACCAAAAAAGCCGGTGTTTTTATTGTTTTAGGGATATTTCCCTTGATAATAATCACTCCGATTTTGCCGATGTGGATCATTTCTTTCCGCATGATTTACGAAAATGTGCTGCCGAAAAGCCGATTAACGGTGTGGCTAATCTGGTGTTGGCCTGTACCGATTGCAATAGAGGCGTGAACGGAAAATCTTCAAAACTACCGGCGTTGCCATTGCTGGAACGTCTGCATGAGCGCAATGAATATTTAATCATCAGTCACCACCCGCTCAGGGAAACGTTAATGGTGCAAACGTATCTACTTTAAAAAGCCGGGTAAATTGAATGTTAGCAATAATTAAGTAGTTAATTTTAAAGTATTTTATTTTTTACATACCAAGTTTTACCCGAGGATTTAAAGTGGATACGTGCAAACGGGGTGTTCTGCCGAGAAACGCCAACAGTTTTTGCAGGATGCTTATAATTGTTCAATCACTCATTATGGTTTCAATCAAAAATGGCAACCACCACAGCAAGGGATAGCTATAGAGCCATGTAGAAATAAAGCGACATTCGCCCGCCCTCACCCCAGCCCAGCCCTCTCCCGGAGGGAGAGGGCGCTTTATGTTGCTTTACTTCTAACAATACTTCGGACAGTTTTTATGAAATGACAATCCGTAGAAAGATAACTATTTGAAAAACAACAACTTTAATCTTTTGAGTAATATTTTTAAAACCATTTAAAATCAGATAGTTACAAAAACTGTCCGAAGTATTGTTCTAAGCCACTCTATATTTTTTAAGGGTTATGTCAGATTTAATAATCCAAAGGTTTTAGGCTGTGTTTAAGCAATAACGTAATCTCGGCATTCCAAGCATGAAAAAGTCGGATAAATGCCGATTGCACCATCAACCCGATAAAATTAACCCGTTAACTTAAAGGCTGTTTTTTATGTATTACGATGGTATTGATGCTCAAATTATGGGAGAGTTAACACATGAAAGAGTCAGCGCCTGGCTTAAGTCCATTGCGAGCGTTTGGGACAAGGGTGGGTGGGCAATGCACCCTTGGCTTTCCGGGATTTATCTAATACCCCCCTAATCCAATGTCGTTAAGTTAAGCGCCTATTGGCAAGATAAACCGTTGGCTAAGCGGAGTCGAAGCCCGCAAAATCGCTTCGACTCCGCTCAGCGAACGGCTTAACTTAATGACATTACCCCCTAATCCCTCTTTTTCAAAGAGGGGACTGAATAGTTAAGAAAAAAGATGTATTTCGATAATATCTATGACTTGATCCAGGGTCAGGTTTTCATTTTCACCGACAATATTATGGGCAGTAATGGGGTATCTCAGGTCAATGCCATAGCGTTCTGCATGTTGGCCAAAGGTGTAAATATAGGCAGAAAGGCTTGGGTCAGTAAGCGTGGATAATTCGATGGCTTGGTCGTGGGATTCTTGATTATTGAGTGCCAGTCTGTTTTCACCGTAACGATGTACCAGTTCCAATAACAGCACCTTAAGCGGCAGCGATTTTTTAATGGCCCAAACGTTCATGTGGGTATCCAGGGTCAAACTTTCCTGATGACGACAGGTCGTGCGTAATAGTTGAGTATCAACAGGCGTTGGGCTTTGTTGATTAACCACAGTGACAGTAAAAAACTCAGTAACGCGCAGCCCGCAATCCATAAGTCTGCGTATTGGCCGTTATCCGGCAGCATCCAATCGGCAATGCCGGCACCGGTAAACAGGGCGATTAAGGGCATTAAATATAAGAGTAACGAAGCACGTAATAACAGGTTCTCATCAATGGCCACCACGACTTCATCGCCGGTCTTTAGTTGAATGTCGCAATCTACCGGTACTGATTTTTTTTTAAGAACGCTGCCAATGGCATTGGTTGTGCAGGATGCTTTTTGTTGGCAGCCACCGCAGCCACTGGTTTGTCCACTTTCGACCCAGACTTGATGGTTGTCTATTTTTACCACGACCGCTAATTCTTCTATCATAACCACACCTTTAATCGCTAAGAGTTAGATGCTTTTCGGCAAAATAAAATGTGCCATCAACTTCTTCCAGACGCAGTGCCTGCAAGCGTTGTCCAAAACAAACCGGACTTTGGCATTCACCCGTTTTGGGATCAAAGATAAAACCGTGCATGGAGCAGCGCAGAAATTTTCCGGTTTCGTCAAAAATGGCATCCTGCTCACAGTTTAAGGGCCGGTGCATGTGCATACAATGATTGATGTATGCATAAACCGACTCTTCAAAAGCGAAAATAATGACCGAAACAGGCTGTTTTTTATAATCAACATGACGAATTAAAAAACGTGCTTGTTGAAGTTCATCACGCGTGCAGGCCGGTTTTTTGTTGTCGATTGCCATAGTTAATCCTGTTTTAATTATTAGCTAAGAGCTCTTGGTTAGGAACGTGCATGAAATAACTTGACCATTTATATCCCCTCACCCCAACCCTCTCCCGGCGGGAGAGGGAGCAAGATGCCTGATTTATTTCGTGCGTATTCCTTACTTGCGATAACCCTAACCTTGAACCTTAAGAAATTATTACCAAGCCTTTACCAGCATTTTTAACCAGGTATCCAGTCGATCCGGTGTCAGGTCTTTTTGATTTTCCTGATCCAAGGCCAAACCGACAAAGTGGCCATCAATAACAGCCTTGGAGGACTGGAATTGATAACCCTCGGTAGCCCATTCACCAATGATGGTGGCACCACATTGTTTAAACTGTTCGTATAAATAAAAGACCGCATCAATGAATTCGGCAGGATAGCTTTTTTGATTACCCAGCCCATAAATAGCGACTTTTTTACCGTTAAAATCCTGTCCTGCCAGTGTCGGTAAAAATTCCTCCCAACTTTCCGTGGCATTACCGGTGGACAGACCCGGTAACAAGCCTTCACCATAAGTGGGTGTACCTAAAATCAAAGTGTCATAAGCCAACAAATCGGTCACGCTGGCATTGCGTATATTCACCGGTTTAGCGGCAATCTCCGAACCCAATATCGTGGTAATATCTTTGGCAATACGTCGGGTATTACCGGTATCAGTCCCAAAAAAAACACCTACTTTGGCCATGACTTCCTCGCATAATAAAATAAACGCCTGAC
>CAIQND010000881.1 GCA_903873045.1 uncultured Methylococcaceae bacterium
AATGGCTCTTATGCGTTGACCGCATTAAACGCTGTCACGATTAACAACGCAACAGTTCAGTGGGTAGAGCATCGTACGCTTCCGCTTACGTGGGTGGCAAAGAAGGCTGCTTAGGCTAATCGTACAGGTCGAAATTTTTGTCTCATCCCCAGCCGCCACTCTATCGACATAATGAGCCAAGATAGTAAACACCCCATCGGTTCTGGTCTCAACACCATGCATCGCAGAAACAGCGGTATGACTGCCATCTTTTGCCGCCACAATAGCGGCTTCAAAATTATCAACGGCTGCTTTAGCCTCTACCAAGGGCACATCAGGGGATGGATAATCCGGATTATCGGTTAACTTGGCAATGACATTGCGATAAAAAGCAACTTTTACCGCGACAGAGAATTGAATGAAATCCACTAGCACTTTGATTTTTTTCATACTAATCACCTTTAACAATAAAAAATAAATCGCTGAGACTGTTCAAGGTAAAAAATAGTTTCATCAAATGTAAAAATTTTTTCTAAAGGCCGGGTAAGTATTTAGAGACTCTCTTTTTGTGGCAGTCAAACAAGATGATTTTCCGGGAACACCGAGCCCCAGCTCGGCACAAAATTGCAGCTTTAAGCGGATTACATCTTTATTTTATAGCAAATAACGGCATCCTTCATAGAAGCCCAAAAATAGTTGACACTTTTTTATCACAAAAAATGCTAATAATCTTTGTAGGTCGGGTTAGGCGCTAGCCGTAACCCGACACATAAGTAATCGTTCAAAAGTCTTTTAACATTTCTTAACATGACAAAGTGCTTACCGCAAGCAGACTATATGAAGTTGACGGTATTTTATTTTGTTAAAAGACTTTTGCTCACCTACTTATAAGTTGATTTGTCGGGTTACGCTTTCGCTAACCCGACCTACGCGATGGTTATTGCAAAAAAGTGTAAACCCAAGAATGAAAGATGCCTAAATAACAAACTTCGGTTACAACGGGCAGAGTTGTAATTAACGGCTGGTTAATTGGGCTACCAAATTAAGCCGGAGCAAGCCGCAAGGCTTATCCGTTCGCCCTGAGCTTGTCGAAGGGTCGCTCATGGTTCGACAGGCTCTCAAGAAACAGCTTTTTTGTAGATAACTTTCGGTTTATTTGGGCAAATATCGCTTCAATGTTGGTTTCAATGTAAAGTTTCAATATAAGCCACACCCAGTTCATTGGCCACAACAACGAGACGCTTATCTCGTGTCCAAAGACGAGCACCTGCTAACTGAGCAGACGCAAGCAAATGTATATCCACATAACCAATGCCGCGTCCCATTAATGCATATTGCTCTATGAAGAACAGCACTTCATCTTCAAGTGCAACGGGGGATAAAGGCAAAGATCGCAATAAATCCAGCACTTGTCCACGTTCTCTCAGTGTACCACAGGCTATCTCTCCTATTACCCAAGGATGAATTAATACGTGTCCGGCCAACAGGGTAGCCATTAGATGAGCATCACCTCGACGCAGATGATCTATCCAAACCGAGGTATCC
>CAIQND010000882.1 GCA_903873045.1 uncultured Methylococcaceae bacterium
GTTTTTAAGTGTTGTCGTGGCGTTATCACAACCGACGACCGCCGGAACGCCCAATTCCCGTGAGATAATAGCGGCATGGCAGGTACGACCGCCCCGATTGGTGACGATGGCCGAGGCAATTTTCATTACCGGTTCCCAATCCGGGGTGGTAATATCGGCAACCAGTACTTCGCCCGCTTTAAAGCTGCCCAGTTGCCCTACGTTCTCAATAATACGGGCGTTACCGGTGGCAATTTTACTGCCGACCGAATGCCCCGTAACTATGGGCGTAGCTTGGCTTTTAAGGACATATTGCTCCAGCACCATTCCGCTTAATTGGGATACGACGGTTTCTGGCCGTGCCTGAACAATATACAGTATGCCGTCAAGGCCATCTTTTGCCCATTCCATATCCATCGGTTTGGCTTGTCCTGCTTTGGCGCTGTAATGCTTTTCTATTTTAATGGCATAATCGGCCAGGGTTAAAACATCCTGATCGGTCAGGCAAAAATGGTTACGTTCGGTAGCGGAGGTAACAATGTTGCGGGTTGGCTCGCGCGTGCGGCCATCGCTATAAATCATTTTTATTTTTTTGGAACCCAAAGTACGCTTTAATACCGCACGGTGGCCTTGTTCAAAAGTTGGTTTGTGGACATAAAATTCATCCGGATCAACAGCGCCTTGTACGACATTTTCACCCAGGCCATACGCGCCGGTAATAAAAACCACATCGCTAAAACCGGACTCTGTATCCAGAGAAAACATGACACCGCTGGCATTTAAATCAGAGCGCACCATTTTCATGATGCCGATTGATAAGGCCAGTTTGAAATGATCAAAGCCCTGATCAACGCGGTAATGGATGGCGCGGTCAGTAAATAAACTGGCAAAACAGCGTTTACAGGCTTCCAGTAACGCTAGCTCGCCGCGTATATTAAGAAAGGTGTCTTGTTGTCCGGCAAAGCTGGCAGTGGGTAAGTCTTCAGCGGTAGCAGAGCTGCGGACTGCAACGCTCATCGTGTCACCGTATTGCCGGTGTAGTTTTGCGTAGGCTTTTAGTATTTGCTCTTCAAGGTCAGCGGGGAAGGGTGCTGCATAGATAATCTCGCGGGCTTTAAGCGCACGTCTGGCAAGATCATCGACATTTTCAGGATTTAGGTCATCCAGCGCCTGATGCAGGAGTTGCCAGGCTCCGGCTTGTTCCAGTAAATAACGGTAGGCTTCAGCGGTCACGGCAAAGCCGTTGGGTATTTGAATACCTTGTGGCGTTAATTCACGGTACATTTCACCTAAAGAGGCATTTTTGCCGCCGACCAGCGGCACATCATCTATTGTTAATTCATTAAACCAACGGATATAGTTTGTTTGTGTGGACATTGTATTTTCCTTAAGGGCGTTCCTCGTGTGTATTTACACGCGTCACGGTTACACTGACTGGCGGAAAATTCGGTGTGGGTTTGATACGTACTCCGCTGCGGTGTGTGCGTGCATTATTGGGTCTGGTTTTTAAAATCAGGGGATAAAAAGTGAATCATATACAGTTCTGTAAACGGGAGCAAGCAGCAAATCAGTATTTAAGTTGCGTACTGATTGAGGTTGATTAACAGTCGCTTTAATTATCGACAATAATACGCCCGGTTGACGTATAATTCCCTGAATTTTAAAGGCTACCGGTAACAAGTCTATTCACCACGAAGACACGAAGGACACGAAGGACACGAAGTTTTCTTTTTTCGTGTCTTCGTGGTGATAAGCTTTTGAGTTTTATTGACGGATCAAATAAATCATCACTCTTTCTATTTTAACGATAAAACCCGTGCTTATTTCTGATAAACAAAAAAAAATCCTTACGATGTTGGCGGATGGTGAATTTCATTCCGGAACTGAATTAGCCGAGGCGCTGGGTGTAAGTCGCTCGGCTATCTGTAAACAATTAAGCGGCTTGATGGTCTTGGGTCTACACCATTCGGCAGTCAGTGGTAAAGGCTATCGGCTGGATAAATCGTTGGAATTATTGGCCCACTCCGAAATCAATGCCCTTCTTACCGAACAGAATAAGGCACTCATTTCAACGCTGGAAATTCATGACAGTCTTGATTCCACTAACAGTTATCTGATGGCGCATTCCCGTAACAATGCCGAATCCGGTTTTGTTTGTTTTGCCGAGCATCAAACAGCGGGTAAAGGCAGGCGAGGGCGGCAATGGGTTTCACCCTACGGCAGTAATATTTATGTCTCCCTGCTCTGGCGTTTTCAACAAGGCGGCATTGCCGGTACGGCGGGTTTAAGTCTGGCTATCGGCGTCGCTGTCATCAGGGCGTTAAAAGAGCAGGGTATCAATGAGGTGGGCTTAAAGTGGCCTAATGATATTTACTTCCAGGGTAAAAAATTGGGCGGTATATTAATCGAAGTTTCAGGTGAAGCGGATGGCCCCTGTGCCGCTGTTATTGGCTTGGGCTTAAATCTGTTTTTACCTGAACATCAGGCGCAAACCATCACGCAGGCTTGGACTGATCTGACCCAAATTAGCGGCGAAAATAAGGTGCTTAGAAATCAACTGGCGGGGAGTGTTTTAAATCAAATGCTTGCCATTGTTAACGGCTTTGAAACGGTTGGCATTAGCGCTTATCTTGATGAATGGCGCAGCTACGACTGTTTAAAAGGCAAATCGGCAGCCCTGTTTATTGGTCAGCAACACATTGAAGGTATTGTTGAAGGGATTGATGATAAGGGTTTGTTATTGATTAAAAAACCGGATGGTACGGTGCAGGCTTTTGCTTCAGGTGAAGTGAGCTTTAGCGCGGCAACGTTATGAATTTATTGATTGATAGCGGTAATACCCGACTCAAATGGGCACTTGTGAAAGAGGACGGAGTGATTGTCAGTCATGCGCTGGTTAATCAATTAATTACCCGGCAACAACTGCTTGAAACGTGGCAGCCGCTAACGTCACCCAAGTATCTTGCCATTGCCTGCGTTAGTTCAACACCCTTGTTGGAACTGGTATTGGCGGTAGTTGTTGAGCTGTGGCCGACTCTTGAAATTATTCAGGTAACGGCTCAAGCGCATGCTTTTGGTGTGGTAAATGCGTATCAACAACCTGAAAAATTGGGCGTTGATCGCTGGTTGGCACTGGTCGCGGTACGTAACTTTTATCAAAAACCGGCTTGTATTGTTGATTGCGGCACCGCCATTACGGTTGATTTGCTGGATGCCGATGGTAATCATCAAGGCGGCCTGATTAGTCCTGGCTTAACACTGATGAAACAATCCTTGGCGACCGGGACTGCTGCGCTGTCCTTTAATGAAACAAACTACGGGGTTGGCCCTGCCAGTTTTACCGAAGCCGCTATTTATAGCGGCACTTTGGCGGCCGCTGTCGGTTTGATTGAGCAGGTGTTAAGCAAGCAGCCCAACGCACTCTCTTTAATTTTAACCGGTGGCGATGCTGAAATTATCGCGGCACAGCTTAATAACAAACCAATTATTGATCGGGATTTAGTGCTGCGAGGCTTGGCAGTGGTTCTGGGAGTTTAGTGGGCAGGTTGAGATTAAAAAGATCAAAGCTCACTGGATTTCAAGAAAAAATGTAGAATGGACGGCGAACAATAGAATATGATGCTTGGTTTGGCTATCAATTTAACGTGGGACAGACTAGGCAGGTTTTATAAACCTGTCAGGTCTAACGTCGGTATTTTTGTCCTGACTAAAGTGGTAGCTCTTCGTTGGATTGAGCAAGTCATTGGTTTTTTTTGATTGCTGTTCGCAAAGCCCCCGTCGTTCAGTCCGACAATTTAAGGATGTGCTTGATATTTTTAACAGTGTCATCAGTAACGCTATAAAATTATAAGTTTCGTGATTGGATGTCATCCGGTTTTTAACCCGGCATTATCCAGTTTTAAAAAATTATTTAACCAAGGTAAAAAGTCCACAATGTCTTTTCAATTAAGATGATTGACCGTCATTTCATTAGTAAATCCATCATTACCAACACTATAAAACATGCTAATTAAACGACTTATTTTGATTTTAACATTACCTACATTTCTTGTCGGATGTTCTGAGTTTTTTGGATCTCAACCGCCGGCACCGGTCTATGGAAACGGCTCAACGATTTCTGGTAAAACCAAGCCTGCCTTGCCGAAGCGTAAGCCGAAAGTACAGAAACCCAAAAAAGTTGAGCCGATAATTGAAGAATCTACGGAGATAGTTAAAACCAAACCACTTCAGGAATTTGTGCCAATAACAGCACCGCTGGAAGCTTTGGAGCCAGAACCTTTAGCGCCAGAACAACAGCCGCAAGGACTGGAAGCTTTGGCACCCGCGCAGGGTGGGACTGCACCTACGCGAGGTTCTTCAGCACCCGAGCAAGAACCGGCAAAACCTGATATAAGTCCAAGTCCAAGTCAGGAACCAGTGGTCATTGCGCCCAAGCAAGAATTTTTGGCACCACCGCCACCGCCACCGCCTTTGCCGCCCGTTTTTGAACCATTAGAAACGTTTGCACCTTTATCGCCGGCGGTTAGTGCATTAGCTTCAGTGGCCGCCCAAAACAGCAAGTCGGGGAATATTGAGTCGGCAACGACGACTATTGAGCGGGCTATTAGAATTGAGCCTCGCAATGCAACTTTGTATTATAAGTTGGCGTTATTCAAGCTAAAACAGTCAAAACCCCGATTGGCAGAAGATCTTGCAAAAAAAGCCGCGTTATTGGCTTCCAATGATGCGCCGCTTAAGAAACATAGCTGGTTATTGGTTGCCAGAGCAAGAGAAATGCAGGGTGACTTAGCGGGCGGCAAAGAAGCCAGAGCCAAAGCCGACAAGTTTTAAATAGAGATTGCTACCCGAACCCCGGTGTCTATGTGATAATAATTAGATGAGTTGGCCGACATTTTTTTAACCTACCAGGTAATAATAATGGATGAGAATAAAAAGAAAGCACTAGGCGCCGCCTTGATGCAGATAGAAAAGCAGTTTGGTAAAGGCTCTGTGATGCGTATGGGCGATGTAGCTGCTTCCCGTGATATTGATGTGGTTTCTACGGGTTCTTTAGGGCTGGATATTGCGCTGGGTTGTGGCGGTTTGCCGCGTGGTCGTGTGGTTGAGATTTATGGCCCTGAATCATCCGGTAAAACGACGCTCACCTTGCAAGTGATTGCTGAAATGCAAAAGCTGGGTGGAACGGCTGCCTTTGTTGATGCGGAACATGCCTTGGATCCAAGCTATGCTGAAAAAATCGGCGTTAATGTCGATGAATTACTGGTTTCTCAGCCAGATACCGGCGAACAGGCTTTGGAAATTACCGATATGCTGGTGCGTTCGGGCGCGGTTGATGTGGTGGTCATTGATTCTGTGGCGGCCTTAACACCCAAAGCCGAGATTGAAGGTGATATGGGCGATTCCCACATGGGCTTGCAAGCGCGATTGATGTCGCAGGCGCTAAGAAAATTAACGGGTAATATTAAACGCTCTAACACCCTGGTTATTTTTATTAACCAGATTAGGATGAAAATCGGCGTTATGTTCGGTAGTCCTGAAACAACAACCGGCGGTAACGCGCTTAAGTTTTATGCGTCAGTGCGTCTGGATATTCGTCGGATTGGTGCGGTAAAAAAAGGCGACGAAATTATCGGTAATGAAACTCGGGTAAAGGTGGTAAAAAACAAAGTGGCACCGCCTTTTAGACAAGCGGAGTTTGAGATTTTATACGGCGAAGGAATTTCCTTTCTGGGTGAGTTGGTTGATCTGGGCGTGAGTTACGGTTTTATTCAAAAAGCCGGTTCCTGGTATAGTTATGGCGATGAAAAAATCGGTCAGGGAAAAGAAAATGTAAAAGTTTTCTTAAAAGAACATCCTGAAAAAGCGAAAGAGATTGAAGTCAAAATAAGGACAGAGGCTTTTAAAAAGGCGCTGCCTGTTATTGAAGCGCCTGTGGATGATGAAATTTAAAGCAACGTGATTTATTCATCCCAAAATGAGTGAAGATCAAGAAGCGATAAGCAGTGACTTAAAGCAAATCAAGGAGTCAGGTCTTCGCTTGTTGGCGCGTAGAGAGCATAGCCAAAAAGAATTACTGAATAAATTGCTGCTAAGAGGCTTTAGCAAGGCTGAGATTTTGGTTGTTATTGATGAGTTTGCTCTGCAAGGTTGGCAGAGCGATTCACGATACGCGGAAAGTTATGTCAGAAGTCGGATTCAAAAAGGTTACGGGCCTGTCTGGATTTCTTATGAACTTAAGAAAAACAACATTGAAGCGGTTAATCTTGATGACCTTGTTTGTAAAGCAGTAGGAGGTTGGGTGGAGCTGCTGGAGCAGGTTTATACCAAAAAATACGGCCACGATTTACGGATTGACCGTAATGAGTGGGCCAAACGCAGCCGTTTTTTAATGCAGCGCGGTTTTTCCGGCACAATGATTAGTGCTTTGTTTGATCATTTAAATATTAAATTCTAGGGTGCATTTTTGCACACTCTTTTAAAATCACTTATACCATGAAAAAAATGACTAGCGCCGAGTTGCGCACCGCCTTCCTGGAATTCTTTCATCAGCGAGGGCATTCCATAGAGCCATCAAGTTCGCTGGTGCCGAGTAATGATCCGACCTTATTATTTACCAATGCGGGAATGGTTCAGTTTAAGGATATGTTTTTAGGCAGGGAGCAGCGCGATTACAATAAAGCGGTGACCACTCAGCGTTGTGTGAGAGCGGGTGGCAAGCATAATGACCTGGAAAATGTTGGCTATACCGCAAGGCATCACACTTTTTTTGAGATGCTGGGTAATTTTAGTTTTGGCGATTACTTTAAAAAAGAGGCCATTCATTATGCTTGGGATTTTTTAACCAAGGAGTTGGGAATTCCTGCCGAGAAACTATGGGTCACCGTTTTTGAAGAGGATGCAGAGGCAGAAGATATTTGGTTACATGATATCGGTGTTTCACCTGCCCGACTTTCAAAAATAGGCGCTAAAGATAATTTTTGGTCGATGGGTGATGTGGGGCCTTGTGGTCCTTGTACAGAAATATTCTACGATCACGGCGCAGACATTCCCGGTGGCCCACCAGGTACACCTGAAGAAGATGGCGACAGATATATCGAAGTCTGGAATCTGGTGTTTATGCAATATGACCGCGCCGCAGATGGCACCTTAACGCCACTGCCTAAACCATCGGTTGATACCGGCATGGGTTTGGAGCGGATTAGTGCGGTATTGCAGGGCGTGCATAATAATTATGAAATTGATTTATTTCAATCAGTGTTAAAAGTCGCCGCTCAATTGGTTGGCACGACTGATTTAACTAATAGTTCATTACGCGTAATTGCCGATCATATTCGTTCTTGTGCCTTTTTGGTCACGGATGGCGTAATGCCATCCAATGAAGGTAGGGGCTATGTATTACGTCGGATTATTCGACGCGCCATTCGGCATGGTTATCGCTTGGGTATTCAGGATGTTTTCTTTTATAAATTGGTTGCCCCACTGGTTGAGGAAATGGGCGATGCTTTTCCTGAGCTTAAAGCGGCGCAAGCGCAGGTTGAACGGATTCTAAAGAAAGAAGAAGAGCGTTTTACCGAAACCCTAACCCAAGGCATGAAGATTCTGGAAGCGTGTGTCGCTAAGATGCAAGGGTCTGTCATTCCGGGCGAAACGGTATTTCAACTTTATGATACCTATGGTTTTCCGGTCGATTTAACCGCTGATTTTGCGCGTGAAAATAATCTGACAGTCGATCATGCCGGTTTTGAAATGGCCATGTCGGCACAGCGCGACCGAGCCCGTTCGGCCAGTAGTTTTAGTGCTGAATACAGTCAGGAAATAAAACTGGATAGTCAGACTGAATTTACCGGTTATGATAATCTGGAAGACCTCGTTCATATCGTTGCTTTGTATAATCAAGGTCAACCCGTAGACACTTTGCAAGCGGGTGAAGAAGGTTTGGTGGTGTTGGATAAAACACCTTTTTATGCGGAGTCCGGTGGTCAGATTGGCGATTGTGGGCAAATTATTGCAGCGGACGCTGTGTTTGAAGTGACTGATACCCAAAAGCAGGGCGGTAATCTGTTTTTACATCAAGGCAAGTTGCTTTCAGGCACGTTGAGCACCGGTCAGCCCTGTGATGCAAAAGTCAGTGCCGCAGACAGAAAAGCCACTGAATTGAATCATTCGGCGACGCATTTATTACATGCCGCGTTAAGGCAGACTTTAGGTGAACATGTGACTCAAAAAGGCTCGCTGGTTAATACCGAGCGTTTGCGTTTTGACTTTTCACATTTTGAACCGGTTACCTCGGATCAAATTTCCACCCTTGAGCGTTTGGTTAATGATCAGATTCGTTTAAATAATCCGGTTACTGCACAAGTTATGGCTAAAGATCTGGCGGTACAAGCCGGTGCCATGGCCTTGTTTGGCGAAAAATACGGCGCTGAAGTCAGGGTTTTAAAAATGGGCGAGTTTTCTACCGAGCTTTGCGGCGGTACGCACGTTGAGCGGGCAGGGGACATTGGCTGTTTTAAAATAATCAGTGAAACCGGTGTGGCCGCAGGGGTTAGACGTATCGAAGCGGTTACGGGCAGCCAGTGTATCGACTGGATAGACGGTCGTGATAAAGCCTTGACCAGTATTGCCGGTTTATTAAAAAGTTCACCTGAAAAAGCTGCTGAAAAAGTAGAGCAACTGCTGGAAAAAACCCGTTCACTGGAAAAACAATTGGAACGTCTTAATTCAAAACTGGCCAGTTCAGCCGGTGGCGAACTGAGCGCCCAGGCTGTTGAGGTGGCCGGCGTGAAAGTACTGGCGGTTAAACTCGATGATGTGGATACTAAATCCTTGCGTGAACTGGCCGATCAACTAAAAAACAAACTCGGCCGTTGCGCCATTGTTCTGGCGGTTGTAGAAGGTGACAAAGTCAGTTTGATTGCCGTTGTGTCCAAAGATCTTTTAGGGCAGATAAAAGCCGGTGAATTGGTTAATTTTGTTGCCACTCAAGTCGGTGGTAAAGGGGGCGGCAAACCTGATTTGGCAATGGCTGGCGGTAATGATCCGGCTGGTTTGGCGGCCGCGTTAGCAGGTGTTTCGGTTTGGATTCAAGCGCAATTGGGCGCGTAATAACAAGGTTTTATAGAATGGCACTTTATGTTTATAAATTTGGCGGCACCTCGGTAGGTTCAGTAGAGCGTATCAAGGCGGTTGCCGAAAAAGTTAAAAAAGCCCAGGATTTGGGCGATCAAATTGTTGTGGTTTTATCCGCCATGAGCGGTGAAACCAATCGTTTAATTGCACTGGCAAAAGAAATGCAGGCGCAACCTACGGATCGGGAAATGGATGTTTTAATTTCTACCGGTGAGCAGGTGACGGTTGCGCTATTAAGTATGGCCTTACATCAAATCGGCTGTGATGCCTGCTCTTATACCGGCGGGCAAGTAAAAATACTGACCGATAGCAGTTACACCAAGGCGCGGATTCGCGAAATTGAAGATGCCAAAATACGTGCCGACCTTGACGCCGGAAAAGTGGTGGTGGTTGCCGGTTTTCAGGGCGTTGATGAGCATGGCAACATTACGACCTTGGGTCGCGGCGGCTCGGATACGACTGCGGTTGCTTTAGCGGCGGCATTAAAAGCCGATGAGTGCCATATTTATACCGATGTCGATGGCGTTTACACCACCGACCCCCGGGTTGAGCCAAAAGCTCGGAGGCTTGAGCATATTACTTTTGAAGAAATGCTGGAAATGGCCAGCTTGGGTTCAAAAGTTTTGCAAATCAGGTCGGTCGAATTTGCCGGAAAATATAACGTTGCTTTACGCGTATTGTCTTCATTTAAAGAAGGACGTGGCACACTTATTACTTACGAGGAATCACAAATGGAAAGTGCTTTAATATCCGGCATTGCTTTTAATCGGGATGAGGCAAAATTAACAATCACCGGTGTACCTGATTTACCGGGAGTTGCTTTTAAAATTCTGGGCCCCATCGCCGATGCCAATATTGAAGTGGATATGATCGTCCAGAATATTGCCGAGGATGCCACCACTGATTTTACTTTTACGGTACATCGTAATGATTATCAGCGTGCCAGAGCTATTTTGGATCAAACCAGTATTGAGCTGGGTGCAAGAAAAGTAAAGGGCGATAACAGTCTGGTAAAGGTGTCAATTGTTGGTGTGGGTATGCGTTCCCATGCAGGTATTGCCAGCACCATGTTTAAAACCCTGGCAGATGAAGGCATTAATATTCGCATGATTGCAACATCAGAAATAAAAATCTCTGTCGTTGTTGATGAAAAATATATGGAGCTTGCAGTCAGGGCATTACATGCCGCTTTTGGATTGGATCACGTTTCTGAAGAAACTTAGAGTGGCCTCCGCTTGGTTCCATTATATAGATGCATGGAAAGTTTTAACTTTTCGATAATTGTTTAATAAAGCGGACTTTGTCAATTTATGCGTACTGACACAGACAAAATCTTTTTGACTGGCTATAATAATTTTGGCAGGGCTTTTTTATAGGCATTAGCCATTAAATCTGCTGATCAGTTAATCAATATTCTGGCGTTTATAAAACAAAATTAATGATTGTTTTTAGGATATTATTAAATCAGTTTAATTCATTGATAACGCTAAGGTGATAATGACATGTCTGACATAATAGGTAATGCAGCCGGTGAAATCTGGAACTATTTGGATAAGAATGGTGCGACCAGTGTCGCCAAGTTAACCAGAGAAACTAAAATAGATGAAAAAAATATTCAGCGAGGCATCGGTTGGTTGGCTCAAGAAGGTAAGCTTTTTATTGAGATAATCAATCGTGCGGAAACAGTTTCATTGATATAACTGCAAGTGATGTCAATGCGTTTTATGTATAAGTGAAAGTTGAATGCTTTCTGTCCCAGGGTTTTAGTTTTTATTGTATAGACTAAAACCCTTTGTGTAAAATGTCTGAATGAAAAATCCACAAGCCAATAAGGAATGCAGTGATTTATTGAATTCGACGATTTTTTTAATCACTCCTTGGTTTTTTGCAGAAGTTATAATGGATGTACTTACTCGGTTGTCGTTATAAAAAATTTTCTATTTCTTCTGGTTTTTCGCTGAACAACTTGGCTTGCATGGTCTAAAGGGTTAATTTTAGGCGTTAAGTAGTTACTGCTTATGCTTGGTTTTTAGGTGATTTGAAATTAAATATAAGTTTTTAAAAAAATATTTATAAAAAACTTGCAATGATCTGAAAAGTCCTTATAATAGCCAAATCAATCGCGGGGTGGAGCAGCTTGGTAGCTCGTCGGGCTCATAACCCGAAGGTCGTAGGTTCAAATCCTGCCCCCGCTACCATATTTTAGAACCCCATTTTGGGGTTTTTTATTTTCTGGGCTTCGGTTTTTTTGGGAGCTTAAAATTAGATTGTTTATGGAAGAGCCGTTGGCTCTTTTTTTTTGTTCAAAAATAAGTGAGGAAACCATGAAACAGGCTCCCGAGCATTTGGTTAACTTAATCGAGCCAATTGTTGAAGGTTTAGGTTATGAGTGTGTCGGTATTGATTATAATCCGCATCCCAAGCATGGTTTATTAAGAATTTATATTGATAGTGCAAATGGAATTCTTGTTGAAGACTGTACTAAAGTCAGTCATCAAATAAGTGGTGTCCTGGATGTGGAAGATCCAATACAAGGCAACTATCAGTTAGAAGTTTCTTCGCCGGGTTCAGATAGGCCGTTCTTTAAAATCAGTCAATTTGAGCAGTTTATTGGCAGTGCGGCATTAATTAGTCTATTTAAAGCCATCGGTGGCCGAAAAAGAATTACCGGTCTGATCATAAAAGTTGAAGATGATATTATTACCCTTCAAGAAGGTGATCAGATTTATGAGGTACCCTTTGATGCGATGAGTAAAGCGCGTTTGGTGCCTGAATACTTAATTGAAAAAGGAGGCCGCAGTGGCAAATAAAGAAATTTTGTTGGTAGTGGAGGTTTTTTCTAATGAAAGAGAGATTGAAAAGGATGTCGTTTTTCAGGCGATAGAATCTGCATTAGAAGCTGCTACGGTAAAGCGTCACGCCAATCCAATTAACGCGCGTGTTGCCATCGACAGAAAAACAGGTGGCTATGTTACTTACAGGCAATGGGACGTTGTTGATACTAATCCCTCGTGGGATGGCGATGTAGAATTTCCAACCACTCAAGTATTGTTAGAGGTTGCTCGACTGGATAATCCGGATATTCAAATTGGTGATGTGGTAGAAGAAGAAATTGAATCTGTTGATTTCGGACGTATTGCCGCGCAAACTGCCAAGCAGGTTATTATCCACAAAGTCAGGGAAGCTGAACGCAGAAAAATTGTTGAGGCCTATAATAGTCGAGTCGGTGAACTGATTACCGGTATTGTCAAGCGTATTGAAAAAGGGAGTGTTTATCTGGACTTGGGTGGCCATGTCGAGGCCTATATTGCCAGGGAAGATATGATTCCGCGCGAAGCCATTCGCATTGGCGATCGGATTAGAGGCTATTTGAAAGATGTTCGCTCGGAACCTCGTGGCCCACAATTATTTGTCAGTCGCACTGCACCTGAATTATTAATAGCCTTATTTCGTCTGGAAGTGCCTGAAGTCGGTGAAGGCTTGATTTCTGTCATAGGTGCCGCACGCGATCCAGGTTCCAGGGCTAAATTGGCCGTCAAGAGTAATGATCCAAGATTAGATCCAGTCGGTGCTTGCGTAGGTATGAGAGGATCAAGAGTTCAGTCAGTTACCAATGAACTGGTCGGTGAACGGGTTGACATTATTCTCTGGAATCCAAGTGAAGCCCAATTTGTAATTAATGCCATGTCACCTGCTGAAATTCAGTCCATCGTTGTGGATGAAGACAAACATAGTATGGATCTGGCAGTCAGCTCGGATAACTTGTCTCAAGCGATTGGTCGGGGCGGTCAAAATGTCCGTCTGGCGAGTCAATTAACAGGCTGGGAATTGAATGTGATTGATGCATCCAAGGCAGAGCAGAGTGCTGAAGCTGAAGTCGGCAAGATAAAGCAGTTATTCATTGATCAATTGGATGTTGATGAAGATATTGCCTTAATTCTGGCAGAAGAAGGTTTTATTAGTGTCGAGGAAATTGCTTACGTTCCGGTCAGTGAAATGCTCGAAATTGAAGGCTTTGATGAAGATTTGGTCAATGAGCTAAGAAGTCGGGCAAAAGATGCCTTGTTGATTAGTGCCATTGCCCTTGAAGAAAAAATAGAGTCGGCGGAGCCGGCTGCCGATCTGCTGGAAATGGAGGGCATGGATTCTGATCTGGCTTTTGATTTGGCAAGTGAAGGTATTATTACAATGGATAATTTGGCGGAGCAGTCGGTTGACGATTTGTTGGGTTTTTCAGGAATGAACGAAGAGCGGGCGGCAAAATTAATTATGAAGGCGCGTGAGCCTTGGTTTGCTTAAGGCACATAGCGAGTAGGTAAGGGGTAAAAGATGAGCGATAAAACAGTACAGCAATTAGCAGAGATAGTAAAAATACCTCTGGAACGATTATTAGAGCAGCTGAAAGAAGCAGGTTTATCTGCAAGCGCTCCTGATGATGTCATTAATGAAGATGAAAAGATGCAATTGCTTGCGCATTTGCGTAAGCGTCATGGTAAAGCGGAAGACGAAGCCAGTAATTCTCCGAGGCGTGTGACTTTAGAGCGCAGAAAAGTGACAGAAATCAAACAGGCAAGCATACCAGGCAGTTCAACTAAAACGATTAGCGTTGAAGTGCGTAAAAAGAAGACTTATATAAAGCGTAGTCAAGTGGCGGATGCTGATTTACACAAGAAAGAAGAGCTGCCAAAGCCAGTAGTGGTTGAGCCGGTAAAACTGGAAGAAGTCATTTTAACGCCCGTCGAAAAACAGCCGCTTGCTGAAGCGCCGATTGTTGCCGTTGAACTGGCTCCCAAGGTAGAAGTCATCGTTTCAGAACCCGTTAAAATTGAATCGGAAGTTCAAGTTGTCGAGATACCTGACGTTGAGCCTCAAGTCGTTATTGAGCCTGAGATCGAGCCTCTTGAACCTGTTGAAGCTATTGAATCGGAAGCTAAATTTGAAGCTTTAAAAATAAAGGAAGAAAAGAAAATCAAGCAAGAAAAAGCGATCAAAACCAAAGA
>CAIQND010000883.1 GCA_903873045.1 uncultured Methylococcaceae bacterium
ACCGTTATAAATGCCGACTGATACCGATGCGACCTGCCCATGCAACGGATTGGTTTTGATCTGTTTGCGTTTAAGCATTTTTTCTATCGCTATCGACAACGCCACAAAACCACCGGTAATTGCCGCCGTACGCGTACCGCCATCCGCTTGCAGAACATCGCAATCAATGGTCACGGTATGCTCGCCCAGTGCTTTTAAATCAACCGCCGCCCTTAAGGAACGACCTATCAAACGCTGAATTTCCAAAGTACGACCACCCTGTTTGCCATAAGCGGCTTCTCGTCCCATGCGGGTATGTGTTGAGCGGGGTAACATGCCATACTCGGCAGTCACCCAACCCTCGCCTTTACCTTTAAGGAAACGGGGAACGCTCCTGTCAACGCTGGCAGTACAAAGTACTCGGGTATCGCCAAATTCAACCAGCACAGAGCCTTCTGCATGTTTGGTATAACCGCAGGTAAATTTTATTTCTCTGAGTTGATCTGGATTACGTCCGCTTGGTCTCATGTGTGTTCCGATAAATTTAAAACCGTACAGTATACCTTAACTGTGAACTATTCGGTTTTCAATTTATAAATCCTTTCCAAGTTAGGATGCAGATACATGCCTCAGAAGTCAGGGTTAAAATGCTATACTTAACGTTTGGATTCTTTAACCCACCACAGGTGAACAATGATTAGAAGTATGACTGCTTATGCCGGCAATGAGGCTCGTATTGGAGATTCAACCCTAAATTGTGAGTTACGTTCGGTCAACCACCGTTACTTTGACATCACTTTAAAACTGCCTGATCACTTACGATTTATTGAAGCAGATCTTCGCTCAATTATTGCTGCAAAAATCAATCGGGGCAAAATTGAATGTTCATTAAGTTATAAAAAACAGGCCAAAGACGGACAAAACTTTAACGTTAATATCGATGCCGTCATCGCGTTACTGGCTGCTACTGATCAAATTGAAGAGCACATGTTGGCACCTTTGTCATTTTCAGCCTTGGATGTTTTGGCTTTTTCCGGCATTCAGCAAGAGTCGGTTAATGACAAAACTCACCTTAATGAAGAAATCACGCATCTTGTCAAGCAAACACTGGCACAGTTTTTGGAAGTTCGGGAGCGGGAAGGCGCTCAACTTAAACTATTAATCGAAGAGCGCTGTATAAAAATGCAAGGATTTGTAGTGCTGGCTGGACATCGTATGCCGGAAGTCTTGTTATTGATTCGCAACAAATTAAAAGACCGGATTACCGAACTGGTTGTGCACCCAGATTTTGATCGCTTGGAACAGGAACTGGTTTTTATGGCGCAAAAGCTGGATATTACCGAGGAACTGGATCGACTGGACACTCATATTACTGAAGTGTTGCGCGTTCTAAAAGAAAACGACCCGGTAGGCAGACGACTGGACTTTTTAATGCAGGAGCTCAACCGCGAAGCCAACACCCTCGGCTCCAAATCAACCGATAAAGAAATGACGCAAATAGCCATTGAACTAAAAGTGCTGATTGAACAAATGCGCGAACAAATACAAAATATTGAGTAATGAACCAAGCAATAACACACCGTATCAAAAACCTATGAAAGCCGCTAACCGCCTATATTTTTTGTAACATACAATTGCGTACAGCCCCACCTAATAACATAACTCCCGTGTACCAAGACGAGTACAAAAATAATTTTTGTACATTTTTACTGGTACACGGGGCAGGCATGGCAAAA
>CAIQND010000884.1 GCA_903873045.1 uncultured Methylococcaceae bacterium
GGATACCTCGGTTTGGATAGATCATCTGCGTCGAGGTGATGCTCATCTAATGGCTACCCTGTTGGCCGGACACGTATTAATTCATCCTTGGGTAATAGGAGAGATAGCCTGTGGTACACTGAGAGAACGTGGACAAGTGCTAGATTTATTGCGATCTTTGCCTTTATCCCCCGTTGCACTTGAAGATGAAGTGCTGTTCTTCATAGAGCAATATGCATTAATGGGACGAGGTATTGGTTATGTGGATATACATTTGCTTGCATCTGCCCAGTTAGCAGGTGCTCGTCTTTGGACGCGAGATAAGCGTCTCTTTGTTGTGGCCAATGAAATGGGTATGGCTTATATTGAAACTTTGGGCTACCCACTTAAGGCGGGACACTTTTGACTACGAACAATCACGGTGAACTTAGAAAGAGTAAGGGTAGTTGCCGCCTATCTAACTTGTTGAAACAACAGACTGTCCCGGCTTAAGTGGGTAGCCAAACTTTGCATTGAAACCAACATTGAAGCGATATTTGCCCAAACAAACCATAAGGTATCTACACAGCTCGTCATATTCAGGCCGGGAGATCGAAGCGAGGGTTGGCTCGGATCCAAGAGCTATGGATGGCAATACCGTCCTCGTTGTCTGTATTTTAGTCGTATGAAATCGTTTTTAGCTGTTTTTTTTCATATCTCTGGTTACCGTTTAATGCCGAAACGATGGGACACCTTACTAAGAGCCAACTTCGAATTCTGGATTAACCAGCCTATCGCTTTACCAAAAGTATTGGGGGGTTTAAGGTCTGATCTTTTTTTGCATCGATATCTTTATATTATTTACCCACTATGATTCAAATAGAGCCAAAAACCTGAACTCTTATCTTCCAAAAGGGGGTTAATTTGACTTACAAAACATTCGGATACAATCAAGTATGAAAGCAATTATTCTAGCCGGTGGACTAGGCACACGGATTAGTGAAGAAACATCAACTCGGCCTAAGCCAATGGTTGAAATTGGTGGTAAGCCGATACTCTGGCACATCATGAAAACCTATTCAGCCCACGGCATAAACGACTTTGTTATTTGCTGTGGCTATAAAGGCTATGTTATTAAAGAGTATTTTGCCAACTACTTTTTGCACATGTCCGATGTGACGTTTGATATGCAAAACAATCAGATGGAAGTGCATCAACGCAATGCCGAGCCATGGAAAGTGACGCTGGTAGATACCGGAGAAGATACCATGACAGGCGGTCGTATTAAACGTGTTGCTGACCATGTTAAGGACGAAGATTTTTGCTGCACTTATGGCGATGGCATTGGTGATGTCAATATTACAGAGCTAATTAGGTTTCATAAACGACACGGTAAATTAGCCACTTTAACCGCAACACAGCCACCAGGAAGATTCGGTGCGCTTAACTTAAAAGGATCTAGTGTCGTTAGTTTTCAGGAAAAACCACATGGAGATGGTGGCTGGATTAACGGTGGTTTCTTTGTGCTCTCACCTAAAATACTTGATTACCTTACCGATGACCATACCATTTGGGAGCGCGAGCCGATGGAGAAACTTGCCAAAGAAGGGCAAATGGCCGCTCATTTTCATTCCGGTTTTTGGCAACCGATGGATACACTGCGTGATAAAATTCATCTTGAAGAATTATGGGCAAGTGGAAAGGCACCGTGGAAAATATGGTAGATTCATCATTTTGGGCAGGTAAAGTTGTACTGCTAACCGGCCATACCGGCTTTAAAGGCAGCTGGCTTTCGCTCTGGTTGCAATCTATGGGCGCACGCGTCATAGGTTATGCGCTTGCGCCACCAACCAACCCAAGTTTGTTTGAGGTTGCCGAAGTGGGCAAAGAGATGATTAGCATAATCGGTGACATACGTGACTTTGATAAATTAAAATCCACTTTTTCCGAACATAAGCCCGAAATCATCATACACATGGCCGCTCAGCCTCTGGTACGCTATTCCTACGCTAACCCGATAGAAACCTATTCCACTAACGTAATGGGAACCGTACATTTGCTGGAAGCGGCAAGACTTAGCAATAGTGTGCGAGCCATCGTAAACGTAACTACCGACAAGTGCTATGAAAACCGCGAATGGGCATGGGGTTATCGCGAAAATGAACCCATGGGTGGATTCGACCCCTACAGTAACAGCAAAGGTTGTTCAGAATTGGTGACTGCAGCTTACCGTAATTCATATTTTCATCCCGAAAAATATAAAGAGCATGGCGTAGCTTTAGCCTCGGGAAGAGCCGGCAATGTTATCGGCGGTGGCGATTGGGCAGAAGACCGACTTATTCCTGATATAATCCGCGCTATTACAAAAGACGAGCCTGTCAATATACGCAATCCTTATGCCATAAGGCCTTGGCAACATGTGCTTGAGCCGTTATCGGGCTATTTAGTATTGGCGAAAAAATTGTATGAAGACGATTCAAGTTACGCAGAAGGCTGGAACTTTGGGCCGAATGACGAAGATGCCAAACCGGTACAATGGATCGTAGAACGATTGACACAAGCCTGGGGAAATGATGCAACTTGGCATGTAGATAAGGGTGATCATCCACATGAAGCCCATTACCTTAAGCTGGATTGCTCCAAAGCAAAAACGCGATTGGACTGGTATCCTAGATGGCATTTGGAGGAGGCGCTTGATAGAATCGTGGACTGGCAAAAACAGTATCAGCAAGGTGCGAACATGAAAGCCGTGACGCTGGAACAAATAGATTATTATTCAAAAGTAGTATAGGCATGAATGATCAACTCAAAAATTCGGCAAATATAACGGATCAAGCTAGCAGAGATAATACTGATGCACCTGCAAATCAGGTAGAGACACTCACTGACAGCTTGGTTTTAGCTAAAATGCAAGAACAGACTAGTTTCGTTAAACATATTATAGGATCGCCTGCTGAGAATGTTTGGAACAGCACAAATGCTTGTGAGGCAGTAAGCCTCGAAGCATTTTTTGAAGGTGATGATAAAAATGTAGATTGTCTGGAGGTCTTTGATGTCAAGAGTCATTGAGGTATTCAGCGTATTTTTAAAACGTGTCGGTATCGAAAAGTCCCACAATAGAACATAGTTAAATTAGGAGTCAGTAATGAGGCAAGCTGTATTAAGAGAAACTTTACATATTGATGCAAACCATCAGCTACATATTAGCGTACCCGCTGATATGGGAACTGAATTCGAGGTTATTGTAATACCTGTTCATTCTAAAGCAGTCGACAAACTGAATGATGATGACCAATTTATGCTGGCCGCTTATTCGGCAGTTATTGAAAACGATCCTGAAGAAGATGCTGTGTGGGAAAAATATGTCAGAAGTTAATCCATTTCAGCCAGGCACAATACACATCTACAAAGTGCCCTTTGTAGATAAAAAGGGAGCAAAAGCTCGTCCTGTACTTATAACCTCTTTGCCAAATAGCAAAGGGGATGTTATGGGCATCCCGGGTAGTACAAAAATTCATCAATGGAATGAAAGTGATCAGGTTATTATTAACCCGGAAGACATGCAAACGGGTCGATTAGATAATCCCAGTGTGTTTCCGGTTAGTAAGCAGATGGTTTTTTCGCCACATTTCTTTTGTGGAGAAGTCGGTACAGTTAGCAACAAAACATTGGAAAAAGTGATGCGCTTGGCTATTAGCCATCAAGTCGAACAATTCCAAATATCGGTAAATCAACCGCAAAGCTTCATACCCGGCCAAAGTGTAGTTCCTCCTTCTGGCAAGGTCATCGGCGTAGAAGAGCGACAACTAATGGTCGAAGCTTCGTTGGATGGTTGGCTAACCACTGGCCGCTTTAATGCAGAATTTGAAGAAAAGCTGGCCGCTTTTATTGGCGTTAAACATCTCATCACCGTCAACTCCGGTTCTTCTGCCAACCTGGTTGCTTTTAATACCCTAACCTCACCCAAGTTGGGTGAGCGTGCCATCAAACCAGGCGATGAAGTGATTGGCGTAGCCGCAGGCTTTCCTACGACGGTTAACCCTATCCTGCAATTTGGTGCAGTGCCGGTGTTTGTGGATGTCGATCCCAAAACCCACAACATTGATGCCAGCAAGATTGAAGCCGCCATTGGCCCCAAGACCAAAGCCATTATGTTGGCGCATTCGTTGGGCAACCCGTTTAACCTGGATGTCGTTACCGACCTCTGTAAAAAGCACAACCTCTGGTTAATCGAAGATTGCTGTGACGCTTTGGGTACGACTTATCGCGGTCAAATGGTCGGTACGTTTGGCGACATTGGCACCTTAAGTTTTTATCCCGCACATCACATTACCATGGGTGAAGGTGGTGCAGTATTTACCAACAGCAAAAAACTTAAAACTATCGCCGAAAGCTTTCGTGATTGGGGACGTGATTGCTACTGTGCACCCGGTAAAGACAACACCTGTGGCAAACGCTTTTGCTTTAAACTGGGTCAACTGCCTAAAGGTTATGATCATAAATACACCTACAGTCATTTAGGTTACAACCTTAAAATTACCGACATGCAGGCCGCTTGCGGCGTTGCGCAACTCGAAAAAGCGCCACAGTTTATTCAAGCCCGCAAAGACAATTTTGCTTTTCTTAAAAACCGCCTAAAAAGTTGTGAAGCGTTTTTAGAGCTGCCCGAAGCGACTGAACACTCAGACCCTTCCTGGTTTGGTTTTCCCATTACGGTAAAAGACAACAGTCCCGTGACACGTCTGGAATTGCTGACCTATTTGGATCAACATAAAATCGGCTCACGATTATTATTTGCAGGCAACCTAACCCGCCAACCTTATATGATCGGTGCCAACTTCCGTATCAGCGGCGATTTAACCCATACCGACAACGTGATGAACAACACCTTCTGGATAGGCGTACAACCTGCCTTGACGACAGAAATGCTGGAATTTGCAGTCAGTACGATTGAAAGCTTTCTAGGCATTAACGGCTAAATGATGTCTGCAATGATCCCCCAAACTAAAGCCTTTGATACCAAGGTGCTACGCAAAACCGTTTTGGACATGGCTTACGCCGGTTCAACCGTCCATATCGGCTGTGCATTCTCGATTATTGAACTGCTGGCTGTTTTGTACCGCAATCATTTGCGCTATCCCGATAACGATCCACTTGCCGAGGGTCGTGATTACTTCATCCTTAGCAAAGGCCATGGCGTCATGGCTCAGTATGCCTGCATACGAGAATTGGGTTGGCTAAAAGATGAGGCTTTCTCGGGTTACTTTGCCGATGGCAGCGATTTAAAAGGCTTGTCTGATTCTCGCGTTCTGGGGTTGGAAGTGACTTCAGGTTCCTTGGGACATGGTTTTTCAGTGGGCGTTGGCATGGCGCTGGGGGCAAAGCTAAGGGGTACTGATCAAAAAACCTATGCCTTGGTCGGCGATGGTGAAATTAATGAAGGCCCCATTTGGGAGGGCGCTCTTTTTGCAGCGCATCAGGAGCTTAAAAATTTTATGGTAATTGTTGACGAAAACGGCTTTCAAGCCATGGGTAGCACCCAAGAGGTACTTAAGCTTGGCTCAATACAAGCTAAATTTGAAAGTTTTGGTTTTGAAGCGATAACCATCGATGGTCATGATGAAGTCGCCATTGATGCCGCTATCACTCAGCTATGGGCAAGTGCATCAACAGCGCCAAAAGCACTTATTGCCAAAACCGTCAAAGGCAAAGGCGTACCCTTTATGGAAAATAATAATATCTGGCATTACACTCGGCTTAATCCCGAAACTTATGAACAAGCCTTGTCAGCAGTTGCCGGGGGCGTGCAATGAGAGCCGCTTTTTCAGAGACACTGGTGCGCCTTGCCAAGGCCGACCCTAACGTTTTGTTGCTAACGGGTGACCACGGGTATGCCCTGTTTGATGATTTTCGCAGAGAATGTCCGGTGCAATATATCAATGCCGGTATTGCCGAACAAAACATGGTGGGTATGGCGGCGGGTCTGGCAAGAGTCGGTTTCAGGCCTTTCGTCTATGGTTTGGCCGCATTTATTCCCGTGCGTGTTGTTGAACAAATAAAACTGGATATCGCCCACGACCAATTGCCCGTTATTTTTATTGGTGATGGCGCAGGCTTCGTTTACAGTCATCTCGGTACCAGTCACCAATCAACCGAAGATATTGCCTGTACCCGAGCAATACCCAACTTGGCGGTTTATTCACCAGCAGACCGCTTTGAAGTAACCGCGTGTATGGAAAGTGCTTACCAGTCAAAGGCCCCCGTTTATTTACGCATGGGCAAATCCGACCGTGGTGATGTGCATGTTGCCGTACCGCAAGTAACACCGGGTAATTTGTTGGAAGCCAAATCGGGTAAACCGGGCGATATCGCTTTTATTGCTACCGGCTCGCTGGTACGCACGGCCATTGATATAGCCGCAGCAAACTACCCCGATGCTGCCGTTTGGAGCGCTCCCTTCATCAAGCCGATTGATAGCCAACAAGTAAGCACTATCTGTAAACACAGTAAAGTAGTCGTGGTTCTTGAAGAGCACTCTGTGTTGGGTGGTCTGGGTTCAGCTATCACTGAAATAGCCTCTGAATTTGCACCCGTGCGGATACTACGGATTGGTGTTAATGATCGTTTTTCACATTACTGTGGGACTTATGAATATCTGCTAAAAGAGCATGGCTTGGCTCGCACGGCTATTGAGCGGAAAATCCAAGATTTTCTCCCTGTGAACTAAACCATGTATGTAGATATTCTGTTGCCTATAAATAACTGGGGTCAGCGTTAAATTAAATAATAGAGGAAGTGCCACGTAAATTCGATTAATTTACGTCTTGTGGTCAGGTTTTTAATGGTGTACTATGTACATTAAATGTTCAGGAGTAGCTAATAGGTGAGTCACGCCATCGAATTCATTGAGACCCCAATTTTCACCAAACAAATCAAGGTGCTTGCTACTGACGATGAGTTGAAGGAGTTACAGGTAGAGCTTATAGCTCAGCCCGAAAAAGGTGATCTCATTCAAGGTACTGGTGGGCTGAGAAAGATCAGGATGGCTAATGGTGGGCAAGGAAAGAGTGGGAGTGTTCGAGTTATATATTTTTTAGCGACAGCAGAAATTATTTATTTGGTTCTGGCCTATCCAAAAAATGTTAAAGATAGCCTGAACCAGGCAGAGAAATCTGTGCTGAAGAAGTTAACCAAGTTGCTTAAAAGCGAGGTTTAATATGAGTATTTTTAATGAGTTGAAATCTTCACTTGAAGAGGCTGTTGAGATTAAGCAAGGCAAGAAACTAGCGTCACGAGTAACCCGGTATGATGTTGCCAATATAAAAGCACTTCGAGCCAAGCTGGACGTATCTCAGCAAGAACTGGCTGATGCTTTGGGGACTAGCGTTGATACGATAAAGAGCTGGGAAAACAAACGACGTAATCCAACAGGTCTTGCTGCTAAGGTGCTAGCGACCATTCAGGACAATCCAAATTATTTCCACGATCTTGCGGCTCACTAACTGAAGGAATAACTAGGGTCAGGGTAAAGTTATATGGCTCTTCTGACTTTGGCGTGATCACGTAATATCAAAAAATCAAATGGTTATGAGGCATTTTTAAAATCTGAGGATATGCACTGTAACCATTTTTTAGCACCTAAAATGCTGTAATAAGGGAGGTATTTATTAATTTGCAGATAAAACAATCGGTTAGCGATATTACAAAAACGAAAAATTGTTTATTATTTTATAATCTGCCAAGTGATTAATAGATTATATCATATTGTTATTTAACAACTTTATTGATCACGCCAAAGTCAGAAGAA
>CAIQND010000885.1 GCA_903873045.1 uncultured Methylococcaceae bacterium
GATTGTAATGTAATAAAAATAAACAGGAAGCTAGAGCTTCCTGAGCCGGGTTATCAAGCTGGGAGCTTGGAAAACAATTTAATATGATAATGAAAGACTTGACCCCATATTTTCTGACCCCATATTTTCGCGAATTATCCATGATAGAGTTGCTCCCCAACATCAAGGCAGAAATCAAGAAGGAATTCGGCTTTGAACCGAACTTCGAAAAGGCCAAACACCTGCTCGAAGAAAATGACGGCACCAGCAACACCTTTAAGGCGGCCGCCAAACCGGTTTTAATCGGCACTGCCGTCGTCGGCGCGACCACGCTTATCTTCTCGATTATATTACTGATCGCCAAGGGCGAGGGCTCGTCTGGTCAGTTAAGCATAGAGCAAATCAACGCCTTATTGTTAACCGCCGGATAGAATTTCTCGCTGCTAAACCCGCTCTTTACTGGGAATTATCGCTGGCGGCGCGATCATTTACTGGTTTACGAGTGCCTCAATGCAAGCCGTTTCGCAAGTGAACCAAGGGATTGGTCTTTCTTTAACCCGTTAAAATATAACCTGATTAGCAAGACACTTCAGCCCTCGCCGCCATACCGCCGTGAATGCCGGTATCCAGTACCATGAATGGTAATAAAGCGACACCGTTGTGCCTTGATTCAGGTGCAATACCCGATAAAATTTCATATCCCTGTGACTGGATTCCGGCATCATGCAAGAATGATCAGGTTGTATCACTGACTGAAGCATCTTGCTAATCAGCAAATATAATAATGAAAGACTTGACCTGCAATGTCGTTAAGTTAAGCGCAAGTTGTTTAAAAAACTGGAGTGCAATCGCTTTAGCTATTGCCTGCACAACAGCTAAAGCGGTTTTACTCCAGTTGTATGCTTAACTTAACGGCATTGACTTGACCCCCTATTTTTTGCGATTGGGGAATGATTAATTATATGTTTTTTCGTGAAATACCTATTCTGTATACGAAATAACGCTAAAATACATAATATTTTTTAATTTTTATGTATTTTATATGAAAAATCTAGTTGGCTATCAATGGCTTTCAAAGAAATACAATGTTAGTCCCGTTCAGTCATTTGAATTCAAATCAATTAGTGATCAGACTGGCAAAAACAGATCGGATACACTGTCATGGCATATAACGTTCGCATTAAAGCATGAAGGCATGCATCTTGAGTTTTTAAATAGATTATTCAAAGTCATTGAAGAAACTGATCTTGTAGACTGGATTAATAGCGAACCATCAGGGCAGTATGCAAGAAGAGCCGGTTTTTTATATGAATGGTTTGCCGATAAGTCGCTTGCATGCCCATCCGTCAAGGTGGGTAATTATATTGATATGATTGACAGCGAGTCCTATTTTACTTCGGATAGCCCCAGTAATAATTCCCGCTGGCGAGTTCGAGATAACCTCCCGGGAACAAGGGATTACTGCCCAATGGTTTTTCGAACCCGTGCTGTTTGTGCTGCTGAAGCCTATGATTGTGGAAAAGAAATTAAAGCGTTAGAAATGGAGTTTGGCGAAGATCTATTAAGGCGCAGCTCAGTTTGGCTATCCCTTAAAGAAAGCATGGCCAGTTTTGCTATTGAGCGAGAAGATAAATTTATTGATCGTGCAAAGCGTTTTGCCGCAGCAATGGAGCGCTATTGCGGGTTTTATTCTGATCCACTTAATAATGAAGCCATAACAGAATTACAAAAAGAAATTCTTGGTCCGCAAGCACTTCATTACGGAATAAGAAAATCACCTATTTTTATTGGTGAGTCCGGGTCAGATTACACGCCACACGTTTATTATATTGCTCCGGACTGGAGATCGACTGAGTCCATGTTGGCGGGACTCTCTGCTTTTAGCGAAAGAACAAAATATCAATCCGCTGTTGTTAGAGCCGCCATAATGTCTTTCGGATTTGTCTATATCCACCCCATGACTGACGGCAATGGACGCCTATCAAGGTTTCTTATTAATGATATGTTACGGAGAGATGGAGCCATACCTGATCCCTTTATTTTACCTGTCTCTGCGGCAATTATGAGTTCGCCCAAAAACCGTAAAACTTACGATCAAATAATGGATGTTTTCTCTAAACCATTTATGCTTCACTATAGAAACCATTATGAGTTTGGCGAGAATAAGATTGCGATTGATGGCGTTCATTATAATATTGATTTTGATGCCTACGAAGACGCAAATTCTGCTTGGCGATATCCTGATTTCACAAAACACGTTGAGTACCTGGCTGATATTTTAGAACTTACCATTAACTCAGAGATGAGAAATGAGGCAGGTTATTTACGAAACCTTAATAATGCCAGATGTGGAATAAAGGAATTCATAGAAGGGCCTAATAAAGATATCGATAGAATAATCAGGTCGATTATAGACAATGATTACAAAATCTCTAATAAACTCAAAAAAGAATTTGAATTGTTATTGACCCCAGATATTGCTGATAGCGTCATTGAAGTCGTGTTACGCGCTTATGCAGTAAAAATTGATGACAACCCTGGTCAACTGCCCCAGCCTTAAGGCTCATCCATGATTACGCCATTAATTACACTCAACGTATTCGCTAGCCTATGTTTGTACCGCGTAAAATCTGATCGCCAAGGGCGAGGGTTCGGCGAGTCAATTAAGCAATGGGGCTTTTTAATGCTAAAGCCAGTCAATCAACTTTTTAATTGCCAGCTTCATTTAATCCTATTAAAATAGGATATTATTTTTGGAGATTAAAAATGTTGCAATCATTGAGACGCGCCGGTGGGTCATTAGTAATGACTATTCCAAAGGCTTTTATAGAGCAAAACAAACTTCATGACGGCTCAAAAGTTAACCTAATGTTAGAGGGTGATCGCATGACCATTACTGCACCCACTAAAAAAAATCACTACAGTATTGAGGTGTTAATGGCTGAAATGCCTAATGGATTACCCAAGGTTGATGGTTGGGAGGAAATGCAGGCAAAGGGATTAGAGATTAATTAATGGCTTACCTACCTAATCGCGGGGATATTATTCACTTAACCTTTGATCCGTCTTCAGGTAAAGAAATGCTGGGCAAGCATTATGGCCTGGTTATCAGTGGAAAAATTTTTAACAACAGTGGTCTTGCGATGATATGCCCTATTTCACAAGGTGCTGCGGCTAATGCACGCTCTGTTGGAACGGTTGTTACGCTTATGGGTTCTGGCACTGAAACACAAGGTGCCGTACATTGTCACCAATTGAAGTCATTGGATTGGCGTGTTAGAAAATCTGAATTTAAAGAAACAGCCCCTGATTTTATTATGGCAGAAGTTAATGGGAAGCTTGAAGCTATCTTGTTTGATGGTTAGCAAGTGACCAATTTAATATCAAAAACCGGGACAGGCCTTGCTTTAACATATAAAAATGTAATATTGCAAGACTTGCCCCCCTTGGTTCGCTAATTGCTTAATGTCGGGATCATTATTAATGACTTAAAATTACTACTCTACCCCAGATACTTCCCGTAAAAATATCAGGTATTGCGCTAACATATAAAAATGTAATTTTGCAAGACTCGACACCTTTATTCAGTGCCATGAATGATAATAGAGCGATGCCGTTGTGCCTTGATTCAGTTGCAATACCCGATAAAATTTCACATCCCTGTGGCTGGATTCCGGCATCATGCAAGAATGACCGGGTTGTATCACTGACTGAAGCATCTTGCTAATCAAGAAATATGATAATGAAAGAATTGACCCTAATGCCTTCCTAATGTCTTCTCCTATGGTTTTAATATTTCTGTAATAAAAATATTGTTGTAAAATTAAATAAACTGAAGTATAAGATATGAAATTTAATTTATATAAAAAATGCAAGAGGCGGTTTTATGGAATTTCATTAACCTTCCAAATCTATCTTAGGCATGTTTGATTGCAAGGATATGACCCATTAGTTTACATTAGCCAACCTGTAAAAATCAGCCGCGACCACCGAGGATAACCTTATGTTAAAACGCTTACTTGCACCTTTACTGACCTTGATGTTATTGGCAGGGGTCGGTGCAGCTATCTATGTTTCTATTACTGATCAAGCCAGTAATAAAGCATCACAAGCACTGCATGAAATTAAAGGCGTTATCGGTTCAGAAAAAATAGATTTTTTTCGTGATCCCGACACCATCGCAGCGTTAGCGAAAGCCCCGTGGAACTTAACCGTCACAGTAGAAAAAGCGGGTTCACGCGAAATAGCCACCCAGCCCAATCTTGCCAAACAATATGATTTTGCGTTCCCTGTAGGCGTATCGGCGGCTGAAAAAATCAAACGCGATCAAAATATCAAAAAATCAGTACAACCGTTTTTTACCCCGATGGCGATTGCCTCATGGAAGCCGATTGCCGAGATATTAATCACTAATAACATCGTTAAAAAACGTGGTGATGCCTATTATATTATCGACATGATCGGGTTGTTCAACTTGATTATCAACGAAAAACGCTGGACAGATTTAAAAGGTAGCGACTTATACCCTGCCAACAAATCCATCTTAGTTGCCACCACCGATGTGCGAACTTCCAACAGTGCGGCAATGTATCTAGCTCTTGCCAGTTACATCCTTAATAATAATGCTATCGTCCAAAATGAAGCACAAATCGCCCCCTTAGTCACTAAATTAGCTTCCTTGTTTTCTCGCCAAGGTTTTGCAGAAAATTCTACTGAAATTCCGTTTCAAGATTATCTCACTATGGGCATGGGAAAATCACCGTTAGTGATGATTTACGAAGCGCAATTTTTAAGAGAACAAGCTAAAATCAAAAACAGTGCGATAAGAGCCGATATGGTGTTGCTCTATCCAGAACCGACTTTATTCACCAAACACATTTTCATTCCCTTTAACAGCGACGCAGAAAAACTCGCTGATGCCTTAAGCAATGATGAAACGCTACAACAAATCGCTATCCGCCACGGCTTTCGCCTAACCAATGCAAGCGCGTCTAAGGACAGCAGTTTTGTAGCCCCACTCGAATTAGTGAACGTCATTGACGCACCCAGCTATGAAATACTGGAAGCCATGATTAAGCAAGTTTCTACCGCTAAATAACGCACCGCAAATCGGCCAAGCTTTCAAAACCCAGAGGATTTTATAATGACCGAGACCACCGCTAGCCAGTTAACACCACCCGACCCAGTTGCCGCAGTTCCCACCGAAAAAGCCTTATCGCAAGTACCTGTGTCCGCCGAACAGCACGAACAACTGAACAAAAAAGCCGCCGAATTCATCGAAATAGTCCTTACAAGCGAAGTCAACAGCGACAGCTTCAAAGAAAAAGTCAACGTTATCCACAACATGGGCAGCAACGAAATCAGAGCCTCCGCCAGTATGTCCAACCGTATGTTGGAAAGACCCGCCAACACCCTGAATAAAGGCGGCGTATTTGATGATAATGCCCCAATCGGTAAAACCTTAGTCGATTTACGCAACACCGTAGAAAAACTGGATCCCACGCAACAAGATTTATTTACCCCCCGGAAAATACTCGGCTTTATTCCCTTCGGTAATAAATTACTGGATTATTTTCATCAATATCAATCCGCACAAACCCATCTCAATAAAATTATCGAAGCCTTATATAACGGTCAAGATGAATTGCGCAAAGATAATGCCATCATCGAAACCGAAAAAGCTAATTTATGGGACATCATGGGTAAATTGGAACAATATATTTATTTAGGCAAACAAATTGATGCCACGCTGGAAACTAAAATCGCAGAAATTGAAATGCAGTCACCAGAAAAAGCCCGCATTGTTAAAGAAGAAATGCTGTTTTATGTACGCCAGAAAGTACAGGATTTACTAACTCAACTGGCAGTCAGTATTCAGGGATATTTAGCTTTGGACATGGTGCGTAAAAATAATCTGGAATTAATAAAAGGTGTAGATAGAGCGACCACTACCACTATTTCCGCATTACGCACAGCGGTCATGGTAGCGCAAGCCTTAACCAATCAAAAACTGGTCTTGGATCAAATAAACGCCTTAAATTCCACCACCAGCAATATGATTGCCAATACCGCTAAAATGTTAAAACAACAGGCAGGTGATATTAATAATCAGGCAGTTAATTCCACTATTGAAATAGATAAATTAAAAGCTGCGTTTGCCGATATTTATCAGACTATGGATATGATGGCAGCTTATAAAATAAAAGCATTGGCGAATATGCAGAAAACAGTGAACGTATTATCAACTGAAATTGATAAATCCAAAGCCTATTTAGATAAAACACGGCAACAAGAAAGCGACACACTCACAAACAGTACAAAGTTACAAGATAATTCAGTACATTTATAATTCTTAGCTTCTCTCATTCCTCGTAGTGTATGGGTACGAGGTAAATTTTATTTAGGCGGATTTCTTATGAATTCATTACGCACTATATTATTAACAAACTGTTTTAGTTTATTACTCTTATTAACCGCTTGCGATAGCAGTACAACGGATGATATTAGTAAAGTATTTAACAGCGGTACAACCTTAAAAGTCATTGCAGGTTCTGAATTAAAAGATATAGAACCTATGCTGGCAACGATTAAAGAAAAAACGGGCATACAGTTACAAATGGAATATATCGGCACATTAGACGGTGCGGAAAAAATAACTGCCCAACAAGAACCTTTTGATTTAGCGTGGTTTTCACACGCTAAATACTTAAGTTTATTACAAGCCGATAAAAAAATAATACAAGGACAGGAAAAAATTTCCATATCGCCTGTTATTCCTGCTGTTAAAGAAAGTTTAGCGAAAAAATGGGGCTGGATAGATAACCCCAATATTACTTGGGCACAAATTGCCGACAAAGTAAAAGCTGGGCAATTGAAATATGCAATGACCGATCCAACGGCTTCCAATTCCGGTTTTTCTACCGTGATGAGTGTACAGGCGGCATTTGCCAATAAAGGCGATGTGATTACCGCGCAGGATGTTGATGCCGAAAAGCTGAAAAATTTTTTTAGCGGCCAAAGTTTAACGACTGGTAGTTCTGGGTTTTTAAGTGACAGTTTTTTACGCGATCAAAGCAAATTAGACGGTATATTTAATTATGAATCTGAATTACTGAAATTAAACCGTAGTCCTGCATTGACCGAAAAATTAGTGTTAATTTATCCAAAAGAAGGCACTATCACGGCGGATTATCCGCTCATTTTATTAAATAAAGATAAAGCTACTGATTATCAAAAAGTAGTCGATTATTTAAAATCCACTGAATTTCAAAGCTGGATGATGAGCAATACCGACCGTCGTCCAGTGAATGCGGAAGTGGCGTTAGGTACGCAATTTCCTAAAGGCTATTTAATGGATTTACCGTTTCCTAATAATATCGCCGCCGTTAATGAGATATTATTAGCCTATTTAAATGATAGACGAAAACCCAGTCATTCATTCTTTGTGTTGGATATAAGCGGCTCTATGGAAGGAGACAGAATTAACGCATTAAAACAAGCCATGAATAATTTAACAGGTGATGATGCAACGATGACGGGACAATTTGCTCGTTTTAGAAATAGGGAAAAAGTTACCATTATTACTTTTAGCAATATCATCATGGATATTCGTGAATTTACGATTGATAAAAATGGTAGCGCATTACAAGAAATAAAACATTATGTTACTGATATGAAGGTAGGCGGTGGCACGGCGATATTCAGTGCTTTACAAACGGCTTATCAGCAAACTGCTATTGCTAAGAAAGCTGATCCTAATCAGTTTTATTCTATTGTGTTAATGACAGACGGTTTAAATCAGAGTGGTATAGGATATAGGGATTTTAAAAATTTTTATGTCAAAGAATCCGATAATATTGCAGGTATTCGTGTATTCCCTATTCTATTTGGTGAAGCCAGTGCAGATGAATTGCAAAATTTGGCAAATTTAACAGGCGGCAAAGTATTTGATGGTCGCAAAGGTTCATTAGCACAGGCATTTAAACAAATAAGAGGTTATCAATAACTATGGAAAAACGGGCATTGTTATTATTTTTATACAGCACACCTAATATAGTGGGTAGTATTTGGGGAGTAATCGGTCTGTTTGCTTTTTTTATCATCAGGGATCCCAGGTGGTTATATTTCTTACCTATCCTATATGCTTGTGGATATGTAATTGCACCCAAAACAACTATATTATCCAATCAAGCCATTGGTGAATTATCAGCGCGTGATTTACGGGATATGTTGGAGTCGTTAATAAAGAAAATCAGCAAACGGGTTGCGCAGCCTGAGTTAAATAAAGTAATCCATATTAAAGACAATGTTTTAATGTTATTACCGCGTTTAAATGAAATGAATGCCGGGGATTATGATTTACACGTTGTCAAACAAACGGTAACGGATTATTTGCCACAAATGTTGACGACTTATTTAGAATTGCCACCTGCATTTGCTACTATGCACAAAATGAGGAATGGAAAAACTTCGCAAGATATTTTAATTGAGCAATTAACTATTTTGAATGATCAAATTGAGCAGATTATTGTCAGTGTTAATAGTAAAGATGCCGATGCGTTAATCGCACAGGGCGAGTTTTTGAGAAGTAAATTTCCTGATAATGGCGATTGGATTTAGATATCAAACGCTAGGCATTAATTCATGAAACTTCTGAGTAACTAAAACTTAGGGTAGAGTAGAGAACAGGCTTACGCCTGCCCTCCCTCATCAAACCGTGCATGCGCTATTAACGCACACGGCTTTCCGATGTTCTTCACACCAAGGCATGCGCTGTTTTCCAGCCAGCTTTTGTCGGAACCTTGTATTTGCAAGTTCCAACAGAAACTTGTCTATCACAATCTTTTGCCCTACAAACTATGGGGTAAAAACTATGAGGTCAGGTCTTTCATTATTATATTTCAATGTGATAATGAAAAGCTGTAAGGTGAATTCGCCCATAGGCAATCCACCAGAACTTCGACTGACTATAATCAACGTTATGTTTTGATTGGCGGTTTTCTGTCGCGTAACCGCCCTTCACTCTAAGCTCTACGATTTACCCGGTTTAGAGATATAGGGGTCAGGTCTTTCGTTATTGCATATTCTGGCTCAACCTGAACACCCATTCTGCTCCAATCTGAACACCTATTCTGAAACAAGCTGAACACTGATTCTGGTTTCAAGCTGAACACTTTTCTGGATTTTCCAGAATCGGTGTTCAGATTGCCAGAATA
>CAIQND010000886.1 GCA_903873045.1 uncultured Methylococcaceae bacterium
GGCACCGCTGGAACCTCTGGATATAGACGCGTTGATTAAAGTGTTAACCGAACCCAAAAATGCCTTGGTTCGCCAATATCAACAATTGTTTGCCTACGAAGGTGTAGAGCTAACATTTGAACCCGATGCCCTGGTTGAAATTGCCAAAAAAGCCATCGAACGTGAAACCGGAGCACGCGGATTACGGAGTATTATGGAACAAATACTTAGAAGAACCATGTTTGATATTCCTTCCTGTAATGATATTGAGCAATGCATTGTCGATGCGGCGGTTATCACCGGAGAAGGTGACGTTAGATTGATTAAAAAAGACGAAATAAAACTCCGGCAACAGGCAGGGTAGAGCTAAATTCAGCTCATAGATATCAACTTATTACAAGAACACCACGACGACATGAAGGACACGACGTTTTTACCTTGGTTTTTTCTTCGTGAATGTCGTGTCTTCGTCGTGATTATTTAACTTCTTACATTTTTAGCTTAACAAAAAACGGAAATCTTATGAAAACCGAAGACAAAATTCACCATCAACTGGCAACCAACCCCATCATACTTTATATGAAAGGCATACCGGCTAATCCGCAATGTGGATTTTCAGCCAAATCGGTAGGCATTCTAAACGCGACCAACATTCCTTATGCTTATGTCAATGTGCTGGAAACGCCCTTTATTCGGGAAAAGTTACCGAGCATTTCACATTGGCCGACTTATCCGCAGCTGTTTGTTAACGGTGAACTGGTCGGTGGTTGTGACATCATCGAAGAACTGTCAAACAATGGTAGCTTGCTGCCCCTGTTAAAAACCGCAGCACCCAAAAAAGCAGAAGCCGAAAAAGAGACCATATCCATCCGCGATATTGAACAACTGGTGCAGCAAGGTATGCCTGATGCAACAGTGCTGGTCGATGGTGAAGGCTGTGACTTATTGATTAGTGTTGTCAGTGAACAATTCATTGACTTGGCTTTGGTTAAAAAACAACAATTGGTTATGGCAACGTTAAAAGAACCATTGGCATCAGGAAAACTCCATGCCGTTAGCGTAAAAGCTTATACGCAGGATGAATGGCAGGCGTTACAGACCAACAAAGAAACCGGACTACTGCAAATAAAACTTTAACAACCTTAAGAGCAATCACCACGAAGACACGAAGATTTAAAAAATAAAAAGCTGTCGATGATGCAGTTTTTTAGGCTACCAACATAACACGGGACAGACCTGACAGGTTTTATAAACCTGTCAGGTCTAACTCCAGTATTTTGTACTGGCTAAAGTGGGTAGCCCTTTTTTAGTTATACACTTTCAGATAAATAATTTCTATGTCGACAGATACCATCCCTTCAAGGGATTTTATAGAGTGGCTTAGAAGTAAAGCAACATTAAGCGCCCTCTCCCTCAGGCAGAGGGCTGGGGTGAGGGTGATCGAATGTCGCTTTACTTCCACATGGTTCTATATATAGACTTTCAGATATTAAATTTCCAACTTCGCCAATTAAAATCTATTAAAATCAATGTGTTTCTTGGTGTTGCTTGGAAGTTATTTATCTGAAAATCTATAAGTGGTCAAGTCATTTCATACAGATTCCTTAACCGATCAATTTCTTCGTGTTCTTCGCGCCTTCGTGGTGATGATGTGCTTGAAAGGCTAACAACCCTTTAACCTGCCTTGAAATTAAAACGTCAGGCGTTTATTTTATTATGCGAGGAAGTCATGGCCAAAGTAGGTGTTTTTTTTGGGACTGATACCGGTAATACCCGACGTATTGCCAAAGATATTACCACGATATTGGGTTCGGAGATTGCCGCTAAACCGGTGAATA
>CAIQND010000887.1 GCA_903873045.1 uncultured Methylococcaceae bacterium
GAGCAATCAGCAGAAACCTACGCGATTGAAAATTGGGGTGATGGCTATTTTTCCATCAATAACAGTGGGCATGTCTGCGTAAAACCCAGTTCGGATAAAGCGATTGAGCTGGATTTATTTGAGATTGCGCAATCGCTCAATGATAAAAACTTGTCACTGCCGGTGCTGGTTCGCTTCACTGATATTTTAAAAGATCGCGTGACACGGTTGTCGAAGGCTTTTGAAAAAGCCTGTGCCGGTAACAATTATCAAGGGCAATACACGCCGGTTTATCCCATCAAGGTCAATCAACAGCGTCAGGTCGTTGAAGGTATTTTGGCGGCTGATAATATTGGTTTGGAAGCAGGCAGCAAGCCGGAGTTGCTGGCGGTTATGGCGCTGTCCAATAAAGGCGTGGTGGTTTGTAATGGTTATAAAGATAGAGCCTATATTCGTTTGGCGCTGATCGGTCTAAAAATGGGGTTGAATCTTTATCTGGTCATTGAAAAACCGTTAGAACTTGAACTGATTATTGAAGAAGCCGCCAAGTTAAACATTAAGCCACAGTTGGGCGTGAGGGTTCGGCTTTCAAGTATCAGTGCCGGAAAATGGCAAAACAGCGGTGGTGAAAAATCCAAGTTTGGCCTGCACGCTCATGAAGTGCTACAACTGATTGAACGCTTAAAACAAACCGATTTGCTGGACAGCCTGAAGCTTTTGCACTTTCACATGGGTTCACAAATTGCCAATATTCACGACATAAAAATTGCCCTGAAAGAAGCCGGACAGTTTTATGTTGAACTACACCGCTTGGGCGCACAGATAAAAATCGTCGATGCAGGTGGCGGTTTGGGTGTTGATTATGATGGCAGCGGTTCACGTCGTGAATCATCAATCAATTACAGTCTGGATGAATACGCCCAAAATATCGTGCGCAGCTTTGCGGAACTGTGTGCTGAAAAACAAATGCCACAACCGGATATTATCACCGAATCCGGTCGTGCGCTAACGGCACATCATGCGGTATTAATTACCAATGTGACGGATATTGAATCGGTTTATACCAATAAAACCGAATTACTGGCGTTACCCGTTGCGCATAATCTGGTTGAGCATTTTCATGACGCGCAGTTTGCCTTGTCAGAAGCGCGTGCCCGCTTTACCCAAGACAAATTAAGCATTACCGAACTGGCCAAGGCCGAGAACAATTATTCTCTTTTATGTCAGCAAATTAAAAGCCGACTCAATCACAATACCCAAAGCGAAGCGATTATTTTGGAGGAATTAAACGAGAAGCTGGCCGACAAGGTTTTTTGTAATTTCTCGCTGTTTCAATCCATGCCTGATATTTGGGGGATTGATCAAATCTTCCCGATTATGCCCATTCACCGCCTGGATGAACAGCCCACGCGCCGCGCCGTTATTCAGGATTTAACCTGCGATTCCGATGGCCGTATTGATCAATATATCGATGGACAAAATCTTGAAAACACCATGCCCTTGCATGACATCGATGCCAATAAACCCTATCTTATCGGCTTTTTTATGGTGGGCGCGTATCAGGAAATATTAGGGGACATGCACAACCTGTTTGGCGACACGCATTCCATTAATATTAAACTGGATGACAACGGCTATCATTTTTATGACTTGCAGGAAGGCGAGCATGTCAGCGAGTTGCTGGACTATGTGCATATCAGTAGCGAAGACTTAAAAACGGCTTATC
>CAIQND010000888.1 GCA_903873045.1 uncultured Methylococcaceae bacterium
GGTTTCGCTATAGTTGACGTCAATTTTAACTTTTATGTTAGACATGATGGCTTCCTCCAAGCAGGACTGTGTGTACTGATTATGCCACTATCGTATTAATCGTGCCATCTGAAAAAGTTAGTCGTACAGGTCGAAAAATTTGGTGGTGTGTTTAACCACTTGGTACGGAACCAGATAGCCTTCTTCAATGGCGGTTTCCAGCGAGTAATTACAAGTGGGTTCTTTGAAGTCACAGCCAAACAATTGGCAGGTGGAACGACTGACCATTTCGACCGGCGTGGCGGTTAGACCGACTTGCAGCGCATCAAAATAACGGAACAGATCACCGTAGATATTGTAAATGCTACGGTGGGATTCATCGGCGATGATCAGATCAAAAAAACCTGGATCGAATTTTTCAAATAATCGGATCATCGCAGGATAAGTAGCGACAAAAATGCGGTTATGGGAGTCCTGTACGCTTTTACTGGTCAAGACGGTAATAGGCGCTGACAGGTATTCGCTGTAAGCATTTTTAGCCTGTTTGCGCAGCTCGCGGCGGTCACACACAAACAATACGCGCTTGACCCAACCGGCTTTCATGCAGACATCGGTAAGCGCTATCGACAAACGCGTCTTGCCGGTGCCGGTTGCCTGCACTGCCAAGGCTTTGCGTTGTTTGGTTTCAAAGCGTTCGCTAATCCGCTTTAAGGCTTCATGTTGATACAGGCGATCGCCCAAAATATCGGCTTTGACTGATACGCTATTAAGCGGTTTGCGCTCGGTTCGCTGACGTACCTGGTATTGCAAGCTGGATTTGGAGTAAAAGCCGTAAAGCTTACGCGGCGGATAATTTTGCTCGGGGTGGTCATCCCAAATCCAGATATCGTGACCATTGGTATAGAAAATCACCGGACGTTGGCCATGCATTTTTTCCAGACCATCGGCATAGTGCCTGGCTTGGTGGCGGCCTGTTTCAGCATCGACAGCCGTCTTTTTTGCTTCGATGACGGCCAGCGGTTTGCCGTTATCATCCCATAACACATAGTCGGCATAGCCATTGCCACTAGTGGTGGGCTGATGCAGGACTTTTTCTTCCAGCGTTATCTGATCGCTATTCCCCACGTCCCAACCTGCCTGAGCCAGTTGCAGATCAATCAGTTGCTTACGCGTAGTGGCTTCATTAAAATGTAGCTCGTTAGCCGCTTGCTGACCTTTACTGGCCGCCTGTTGCTTGAGTTGGGTCAGTTCTTCTTCAGTACGCTCTCGTTGCGCTGCCTTTTGACGTTCAGCGTCCAATTCGGCCAATACTGCCTGCATCTGCGCTTCCTGTTTGGCGTATTGTTCCAACAGGGCTTTGCGTTCATTTTTATAATCTGCTTTAGCTGATTGGGGCGGCTTGGGTAGTTCGAAAGCCTTGATGGTGGCGATATCACCTTTGTCATAAGTGGCAAATAACCAACGCCCCAGGTCAAAGGCTTCTTTCAACAACCACTGAGCGCTTTGTTCGGTTATTTTGTCGCCATGCGCGGCTTTATTACCATGAATACGAATGGCATGGAGTTTATCGACCACAACCTTGGGAGTGACCGCTTCGAAGGCATCGTTACTGAGCAGTTCCATGAATTTGGACATGGGCGTCTTGGGTAAACTTAGTTCGCTATAAACAATGTCAACACAGCGCTCGGCAAAGTTACGCAACTTGGTCTGTGCACTTTGCGGGTCAGCCTGCGCATAATGTTCAGCAAAACCAGCCAAACTTGCCAGTTCCGGCCAGGTGTTTCTGAGGAATTCAAAGTTTTGTGATTGCATAATATCTATTTTGTCCATATCACTCTTATTAGCGAAGAGTGTGCCAACTTTTACTGAATGTCCAGTTTTTCCATCCAGTTTGATAAAGTCTGGTAATTAGGCAAACCCAAAAGTGCTGTCGTTTCTTTCTTGTTTCCAGCCGTTTTTTTAAGCGCTTGGGTAATATATTTTCTTTTTATGTCATCCAAAACGCCCTGTACATCAATGCCATTGCCTATTTCAGGCAGTTCACTGGTTTTCACTTGCTGAGGCCGTTCAATCATCGCTTCTTTAATGTCGGCTTCGGTTATTTCCTCGGTGTCCGCCCATATCGATGCTCTTAGCAGCGTGCCGTGCAGTTCTCTGATATTACCAGGCCAAGCGTGGCTCAATATAATATTTTTTGCTTTTATAGAAATTATTTTATTCCTAAATCCTGCAAGCCCTAAAAAACAGACGGCAATCCCCGCTTTTTTTGATACTCAATTTTTTTTAAAATCCGCCAACGCGGTTCTGCCTATGTATTTATGGCATTTGATCCTCGACACATCCGAAATTACACAAAATTA
>CAIQND010000889.1 GCA_903873045.1 uncultured Methylococcaceae bacterium
AATGAGATCAAGAATAACCGTATTGGAAAACAAGCCGTGAAAAATAAAGAGGATTTGAAAGAACGACTCGTCTCTGCATTGGATTCGTTACAAAAAAATAATAAGCGTGTCATCTCGTTTTTTAGTTTACCAGGCACTCAATATGCCGGTGCCAATGTATCTTAATCAATTCACGGCTCTATAACTACTTAATTATTGTTAGCATTCAATTTACCCGGCTTTTTAAAGTAGATACGTATTGATGAATTACTGCCTTTGACACCAACAATGATTGAAAAACTTAAGTGAGATCTGTTGGAGAGGATTGGTAGGACTGGACGCTTACGGATTTTGGGGATATTTTCTGCGAGTTGCCCTATTAAATTACCCACTTAAAATTGAAAACCATAATACTCTAATCTTCTTGGCCTTCCATGCAGCTTGTTAAAGCAAAGCGTATAATAAAAAGTGTCATCATAACGGGATACAACATAAAATTTTGCTGTAACCCCAAACTACCTAAAACACAGACCATTAAAACCCAAGGCTGTAACAGGTTTTTTTTTGAATAAGACCGCATAAAACGAAAGCTTTCCTCATCAATTTTATGTCGCTGGCCGATAAAAAATAACGAAACGAAGGCCGTAACGAGAGCAAAATAAAGTGGGTAGAAAAAAAATATCGGTGAATCGTCTCTAAACAAAGGCTTCCAATAAGCAAACCAAATTAACAAGGTGCTACTGGAAAAAATGTCATACCAGATTAATATCCACTGTTTTTTGAACACGCCCCCCAAAATACTGATAATAGCGACACCTAAACTAATATCAATTAATAACGGCGCACTAAGCAGACTTTGTAGTGAACCGGCATTTTGTACTATAAAACACAGAGTAAGGCTAAAAACAATAAAAAGAGGCATGGCAGTCCATTAATATCCGTAAGAAAAATAAAAAATCACTTAAAATGGCGCTCTAAGGTCATGGGTGTATTTTTTAAGTTATCTGTATATAAACACTACAACTTAACAAAAAGACCGGCAACATAAGACCTGACAGCTATTACCGACGCATTATACACAAGCTTATACACAGCAATTGTGGAAAACATTCTGTGTGCTTAATGGTCGCCACTTGTTTTTGTCTATCAGAAACATAAAAGAAATTGATATAATTTATATTTGGGCGTTAAATAACCAGATTTAGTTTGCTGTGAAACGGGTTCAACGAGCCGCGTGATCAATTAACCACTCTACAAATATTAAAATCCTGAGTGTCTCGTACACACATAGGGTAACGCTAAATAATAAAAACACTAATAAACCAGGAATAGATTAATCATGAGCATGCAAAAACCGACCCTCCATACACCGCTATTATTGAGTAGCCTGGTCGTCTCGATTACACTGGCAGGTTGTGCGTCAACGGCAACGACCGTTCCTGGGCAGAACGATCCTTGGGTAGGCTGGAACCGAGGGACTCAGACATTTAATGATAATCTCGACAAAGCTATTGTAAAACCACTGGCGCAAGGCTATGAGTGGATAACTCCGGATTTTGTCAACGAAGGTGTAACCAATTTTTTCAGTAACATTAACGATATTGGTGTAACAATAAATGACTTGCTGCAATTTAAAATGACGCAAAGTGGAATGGATGCCAGTCGTTTCCTGATTAACACAACAGCCGGTGTTGCCGGTTTTGTTGACGTAGCAAAGATGATTGATTTGCCCAAACACAAAGAAGACTTTGGACAGACTTTAGGGTATTGGGGTGTTCCGTCAGGCTCTTATCTGGTTTTACCTTTCTTTGGACCCAGCTCACCCAGAGATACGTTTGGACTGGTAGGCGATGCATTATTTAATCCTCTGACTTATGTTTCCATATTTGGAGGTGCGGCAGCTAGCGTAGCCACAGCAGGCTCAAAAGTTATTGATGTCACTGATAAACGAGCGCACTTAATGACGACTGAAAAAATCGTTAACGAAGGCTCTATTGATCGCTACGATTTTATTAAAAACTCTTATGAGCAAAACCGTGATTATCTTATTCATGACGGCAATCTTCCTGATGACACTGATCCAGATCTGAATGATGAGAGCTCTGAATCCGGAACAACTAAAGGTGCCAGTAACGGAAAAAATACCGCACCGTCACAACCCACTAATAAAAGTGCAGACAGCGTTAATAAACTCGATGCTTCAAAACCATCTGTGAGTGATAAAAAGCCCGCTCATTTTCTGAAATTAACAGAACCCAAGTAAACAGTATGTGTGTCGGGTTACGGCTAG
>CAIQND010000890.1 GCA_903873045.1 uncultured Methylococcaceae bacterium
AGCATCTGGCGTGGCTGAAAAAAAATGGCTACCAGATTATCAGTATACAAACTATCCTTGATGCGTCAGTAGGCAAGATTGAGTTGCCTGTTAAGGGCGCGTTATTAACCTTTGATGACGGCTATCAAAGTTTTTATACCCAGATATTTCCGCTATTAAAAAAATATCATTATTCAGCGACAGTTGCCCTGGTGGGAACCTGGATGGAAGGTAACGTAACGCCTAACGATCCAGGCAAGCCCTTGCTTACTTGGGAACAAGTCAGAGAATTGGTGCAGTCCGGTCTGGTAGAAATCGCCTCTCACAGTTACGATCTACATAAAGGTGTGCTGGGTAATCCGCAAGGCAATACCCAGGCAGCGGCGGTTACACGCATTTATGATGACCCCATGCTGGTTTACGAAACTGACGAAGATTATCATTTACGCATTAATGCCGCCTTGTTGAAAAGTGCCGAGTTTATCTTTCAACATGCCGGTGTAAGACCCCGGGTGATGGTTTGGCCGTATGGAGAATATAATCAAATGACTGTGCAAGCCGCGCGTGAAGCAGGCATGCCAATCACCATGCGACTGATGGACGGCTTTAACACGCTCGCTGATATCAGTACCTTGAGGCGTTTGATTATGGTCGATAATCCCGATGTCAAGCAATTTGCAGAGATTGTTACCAAGCTGCGTGCTGACCGGCCGTTGCGGGTAGCGCATCTGGATATGGATTATCTTTACGATAAAGACCCAAAGCAACTGGAACGTAATTTGGATGCAGTGATACAGCGCATTAGAGACATGCACATTAACACGGTTTTTTTACAGGCTTATGCCGATCCTGATGGGGATGGCAATGCCGATGCCTTATATTTCCCCAATCGACATTTGCCGGTTATACAGGACTTGTTTAATCGGGTGGCTTGGCAGTTAAAAATAGTCGCCAGGGTCAAGGTTTATGCCTGGATGCCGATTATGGCTTATCAGGGCAAAGCACCAGAATCTTGGTATGTTCAGGAATGGCGGGATGGCAAGGCACAATTATCCAGTCATATTTACACCCGACTATCACCGTTTACCCCCGAAGCGCGTCAATATGTCGCTGAAATTTACGAAGATTTGGCTAAACAATGTAATTTTGATGGTATCTTGTTTCATGATGACGGCCTTTTATCCGATTATGAAGATGTATCCCCGCTGGCGCTAAGCTATGCCAAAGAAGTCTGGGGCTTGCCTGATCAATTTGAACAACTACATGCAACCTCTGCCATGCGCATGGCATGGGCGCAACATAAAACCGATTTGATTAATCAGTTTACTGATGAGTTAGCCGATCGGGTGCGTATTTATCGACCGAATATAAAGACCGCTCGTAATTTTTATGCACTGCCTTTGTTAAAGCCCTACAGCGAAGAATGGTATGCACAATCCTATCAATCCTTTTTAGCGCATTATGATTACGTTGCCATAGAAGCCATGCCCTTTATGGAAGAAGCTGAAAATCCCAAGCAATGGCTTACACAATTGGTAAAGACGGCAGCTAAACAGCAGGAGGGGCTTAAAAAAACCGTGTTTGAATTGCAAGCGGTCAATTGGAAAACTCAAGAGAAAATCCCCATGCCGGTCTTTATTGAACAACTGGAACTATTGAAAAAATTGGGCGTCAGTCATATCGGTTATTATCCAGACAATGTGTTTACGGATCAACCGCGTTTAACGGATTTACAGCAGCATTTTTCACTACATCCCATACCATGAATAGTTCCTTGCAACACCTAAGTGTTTTGCTACAAAGTCAATGGCATCAATGGTTGCTGGCATGGCAGCCGCTGGATGCGGCCATCGAAGGTTTTATTTATTACTACCCTTTGTTTATGGCTTACATCTGGATGTTTGGCGCGATTATTTTTTATAGCCGCTATGAATGGCATCAGCAAGGTAATGCCGAGCAACTGCCAGAATTAAAAGATTACCCACCGGTTTCCATTTTGATTCCCTGTTATAACGAAGCTGAAAATATTCGTGAAACCATCGATGTTTTACTACGGCAAAAATACCCCGACTATGAAATTATCGCCATTAATGACGGCAGTAAAGACAACACGCTGGAAATATTGCAAGGCTTAGCCGAACAACACTCTCAGCTTCGTGTAATCAATTTACACACCAACCAAGGCAAAGCGATGGGCTTGCGCACCGCTGCCTTGCTGGCCAACAGTGAAATTCTGATTTGCATTGACGGTGATGCACTGTTGGCTCCCGAAGCCATTGCCTGGATGGTACGTCATTTTAATGATAATCCCGCCGTTGGTGCCGTTACCGGTAATCCACGCATACGCAATCGCTCGACCTTATTAGGCCGGATTCAGGTAGGCGAATTTTCAGCCATTGTCGGCATGATCAAACGGGCGCAACGATCTTACGGCAAAGTATTTACCGTCTCTGGCGTTATCGCTGCCTTTCGTAAATCTGCATTGCATGATGTGGGATATTGGAGCAACGATATGGTCACTGAAGACATCGACATCAGCTGGAAATTGCAGTTGGCTGGCTGGACTATCTATTTTGAACCCAATGCCTTGTGCTGGGTATTGATGCCGGAAACCCTGGAGGGCTTATGGCAACAACGGGCACGCTGGGCACAGGGTGGCACCGAAGTGTTACTGCGCTATTTCCCCGCCCTGTTTCGCTGGTCATCACGCGGTATGTGGTTGTTGTACGGTGAATGCTTAATCAGTATTTTCTGGGCTTTTTTGATTCTGTTGCATTTACTTTATGTACCAGTGACGTTGATTAACGAATCAACCAATCAATCGTTACATGATTTAAGCCCCAGTTGGACCAGCATGTTATTAAGCTTGACCTGCCTAATACAGTTTGGTGTCAGCCTGTTTATCGATTCGCGTTACGAAGCCAGTACTGGCGGCGTTGCGCGATATTATTACTGGATGGTATGGTATCCCCTTGTGTACTGGCTTATCAATGTAGGCACCACGATTGTCGGTTCCGTTCGGGCGATAAAAAAGAAGCGCGGACTGCGTGCCGTATGGGTTACCGTAGACAGAGGCTTGCGCCATAAATGAAAGGCTACATTATTAATGCACCGCATTTGCAAAGCCTGCAAAAACGCTTGGGCGCTTTATTCGTCTGGGCGATTTGTTGGGTGATGTGGATTTATTTATTGGTGCCTTTGGTCACCTTATGCAGTTGGGTGCTGGGCGATAAAAAAATGATCAACCAAATGCGCTGGTTTGGCGGTTACAAAAGCCTGCTGGAACTGATGGAAATTTACGGTGTAACCTTATTAATTATGGTGGCGCTTTGGTTAGTCTGGACACTCTGTCGTGCTTTACGGAAGCGGTCAATACTACCGGCAGCGTTAAAAAAAGTTAATGATACCGAACTGTGTGCGTTTTATCAGGTAAAAGCCGATGAATTACAACAGTGCCGAACCGCTTCAATGATTACCGTTTTTTATGATGATCACGGACATATTGTTCACCTTGAACCTCATATAGACCGGTAGCCTTATCACAAAAACTTTCACCACGAAGACACGAACACGAAAGTTTTTTATGGTGAATAATTAATCCGCTGGTCGGAGTTTAATACCCCGACCGAAACGTTTGAAGGCTTCAATAGATTTTAAAGTGTAATGAAAGGCACGAAGTTTCTTTCTCCGTATCCTTCGTGTCTTCGTGGTGAAAAATAATTTCCGTTTTAGGTCATTTTTTTCGCGGCTTTCGGTTTTTTCGTGGACGAAATAGTTTTTTTAGGTTTTAATAGTTCCTTATAAAAATAGCCTTTAGGTGATTTCCGGAGAATATTTTACCCATTAAAAGTAGGATTTTCCCAATCAAGCAAGCGATTGGACTCGTTTAATGGGTAAGTTATTTCGCAGAAATCACCTTATACCTATCAACCATAAATTAATCTCCGTAGAGACGCGATTTATCGCGTCTAAATGGATAACCCGTGGGTTTTCGGTAGGGACACGATAAATAGAGACGCGATAAATCG
>CAIQND010000891.1 GCA_903873045.1 uncultured Methylococcaceae bacterium
CTGAAACCAGGACTGAAAATTCAGATTTAATGACCAGCGAAGGCTCTCAAACCAATATCCCGGATGAACTGCCTACCGATTCTTCATGGGACGATATTTATGAGAGCGTGTTGCCTCCGGGCACTGATAATACTGAAACTGTAGAATTTGAATCACAGCGCAGCAACGCCGCCACCTTGCTGGAGCACTTGTCATGGCAACTGGAATTAACCTTGTTTTCAGAGAGGGATCATGCGATTGCCATCGCAATCATTGATTCTGTTAATGAAGACGGTTATCTGAGCAGTACCCCCGAAGATATTTTTGAGGGTCTACAAAGTCAGTTTGATGATCTTGAGTTAGATGAAGTTTTTGCTGTCCTGCATAGAGTACAACAATTTGATCCCGCAGGTGTCGCAGCGATTGATTTAAGTGATTGTTTAAAGATACAGTTGCTACAACTGCCCGAAGCCACGCCTTATCGGACAGAGGCATTGCTCGTAGTGACTCGATATCTAAAACTGCTGGCCACTCATGAGCAAGCCAAACTAATACGTAAACTGGATGTGTCAGAGCGGCAACTGGATGAGATCGTTGCGTTGATTAGAACTCTGGACCCCAAGCCGGGGGCGCAGATACAGGAGTCACATTCAGAATACGTTATTCCCGATGTTTATGTCACCAAACAAAACAATCAGTGGCAGGTTAACCTGAATCCCGATATTGCCCCCAAGTTGCGTATCAATCCCTTTTATTCAGCATTGATTAAAAGAGCGGATAACAGTAAAGATAATGTCTGTATGAAAGACCATTTACAGGAAGCCAAATGGTTTATCAAAAATCTTCACAGCCGTAACGACACCTTATTACGTGTTGCCCGTAGTATCGTGGAAAAGCAAACAGACTTTTTTGATCACGGATCTATTGCCATGAAACCCATGGTATTAAGAGATATCGCCGAAGAACTTAAATTACACGAGTCGACCATTTCCAGAGTGACAACCCATAAATTTATGCATACCCCCAATGGTATCATTGAATTTAAATACTTCTTTTCCAGTCATGTTTCAACAGAAGGCGGCGGTGAATGCTCATCTACCGCCATCAGAGCATTTATTAAAGAATTAATCGACAATGAAAATCAAGCAAGTCCGTTAAGCGATAGTAAAATTGCCGATTTTTTACAAGCAAAAGGCATCAACGTTGCAAGAAGAACCATTGCCAAATATCGTGAAGCAATGTTTATTTCATCATCAAGTCAACGAAAGCGTCTTTTGTAGCAACAAAGCAGTACCAATCATTTACCATTAAAGGAGTTTATTCCATGCAAGTTATAGTAACAGGCCACCATCTAGAAGTAACCGATGCTTTAAAAGCTCATATAGATGCCAAATTTGAAAAATTAGCCCGTCATTTTGACAATGTTACCGATGTTCACGTTATTTTAAGCGTAGAAAAATTAGTTCAAAAAGCAGAAGCAACCTTGCAACTAAGCGGAGCAAAATTATTTGCCGAAGATCATCAGGAAGATATGTACGCAGCAATTGATGAGATGGTAGACAAATTAGAGCGTCAAATTACCAAACATAAAGAAAAAACAGGAAGTCATAGATAAAAAACAGGTACAAGGTTAAAGGTGCAAGGTACAATGTTTTACCTTGCACCTTTAACCTGTCGCTTATGAAACTATTAATTGTCAGTGCCCTGTCGGGTTCGGGTAAAAGTATCGCCTTGGATACTCTGGAAGATTGCGGTTATTATTGTATCGATAACCTCCCGTTAACCTTGCTGCAAGATTTTATCAATCATGTCATGTTGGCGGATAAAAAAACTTATGCCAAAACAGCCATTGGCATTGATGCCAGAAACCAATTTGAAAGTCTGGCAAATTTTTCCGAAAGTTTAAAATTAATCCGTGATAAAGGCATTGATTGTGAAATCATATTTATGCAGGCGGAAGAATCTACCTTATTAAAACGTTACAGCGAAACGCGCCGAAGGCATCCGCTGACCGATTTTAATATCCCTTTAAGGGAAGCGCTAAAAATTGAAAAGGAAATGCTCACCCCGATTGCCAAACATGCCAATGTCGTTATAGATACCAGTCGAACGCATTATCATCAGTTACGTGAACTTATCAGGGATCAGATAGGCGAACGAGATTTTAGACATATTTCTTTACAATTCCAATCATTTGGCTTTAAACATGGCGTACCACTGGATGCCGACTTTGTTTTTGATGCGCGAAGCCTGCCCAATCCTTTCTGGATTCCAGAATTACGGCCCTTAACCGGAAAAGATAAACCGGTAGCCGATTTTCTTAAAGAACAACCCTTGGTCACTGAATTTTTTGAGGATATTTCGACGTTTCTTGAAAAATGGATACCCCGTTTTGAGGCTGAAGGCCGTAGTTACCTGACCATTGCGATAGGCTGCACAGGTGGCCAACATCGTTCCGTCTATTTGGCTGACGCATTAATCAACCACTTTAAAAGCCCCGTCGTCAATGTCATTGTTCGTCACCGCGAATTACATTAAAAGCTAAAATAACGGCGATTAGATGGTCGATTTAAACGATTACTGACTTAATGCCTGACAGACCTTGCAGATTTTATAAACCTGCAAGGTCTATCACCGGTATTTTTATCCCCATAGACATCAACTTAAGACATTTCACCACGAAGACATGAAGAACACGAAGATTTTTTCTTTGGCTTTTCTTCGTGTCTTCGTGGTCTGTAATATCTTTAAGTTAATGCGTATGTGACACCGGTATTTTGTCACAACGAAAACGGGTAACCGCTTATCCCCATTGTGACTTACGAACCATAAAGTTGCGGCCCTTTATTTTTCCGTTTTGTAAACAAGCCAAGGCTTCATCAACACTATTTTGCTTGATGGCGACATAAGCATGCGCATCAAAAATATCAATTTTTCCGACTTCACTGCCTTCAATTCCTGCATCACCTGTTAATGCTCCCAAAATATCGCCTGGGCGCACTTTATCTTTACGGCCGCCATCTATCCACAACGTGACCATCGGTGGCTCAAACCGGTGTTCATAACTCATCTGAAAAGGTGCAATCTCTTCCCACTTGGCAGGCATGGATTGATACTCTTCAATGGATTTAACTCGGTTTAATTCCTGTTCCGTGCATAAACTCAGTGCCAAACCTTTTTTTCCGGCGCGACCGGTACGTCCGATTCGGTGTACATAAATCTCGGGATCCCACGGCAAATCATAATTAATAACCGCTTGTAGTTCTTTAATATCCAGTCCGCGCGCAGCCACATCGGTAGCGACAAGAACTGAACAGCTTTTGTTGGAAAACCTGACCAACACTTGGTCGCGATGCTTTTGATCCAGATCGCCATGCAGCGCCTGAACAGAAAAACCGCTATTTTCCAAAGCACTTGCTATATCCTGACACTCTCTTTTGGTATTACAAAATACCACCGTCGATTCAGGCCGATGATAGGCTAACAGATAGCCCAACGCGTTTATCCGTTGAGACTTTTCTATTTGATAAAAACGTTGCTCAATAACACTCTCATGATGACTGCTGTCAATGCTCACTGACACCGGCTTATATTGAAACTTCTGACTGATTTCACGGATAGGATCGGCATAAGTCGCTGAAAACAGCAAAGTTTGCCGGTGCGTAGGTGCGTAAGAAATCACCTCGGTAATAATTTCTTCAAAACCCATATCCAACATGCGATCGGCCTCATCCAGCACCAGCACTTTTAGATTACTTAAACGCAAACTGCGTTTACGCAAATGCTCTTGCAAACGCCCCGGCGTACCCACCACAACATGCACACCATGTTCCAGAGAACCCACCTGCGGTCCAAACGGTACGCCACCGCACAAAGACAACACTTTAATGTTTTGGGTAAAACGCGCCAGCCGTCGAATTTCCTTAGACACTTGATCCGCCAACTCACGGGTTGGACAGACCACCAAAGCCTGAACCCTAAAACTGGTTAAATCCAGTCGGGATAACAAACCAATTCCAAAGGCAGCCGTTTTGCCACTGCCGGTTTTAGCTTGGGCAATGACATCCCTGCCCTCCAGAATATGCGGCAAACTTTCAGCTTGGATAGGGGTTAAATGGGTATAACCCAAGGATTCAATGTTTTCAAGCAGGGCGGGTTTTAACGGTAAAGAAGAAAATTCAGCAGTATTCACAAGGACTCTTTTATATCAAACGCTAGTGGCGGCGAACTGCCGTCATTTAATCGGCTATGATAACAGAAAATGGTATTTTAAGTTGGCCCTAAAGAGCTAATAATATGGCAAACCCGTTCAACCCACAAAAAACCCGCTGACTGCGAGATTGGGTTGGCTAATTCTCAATATTCCGCCGCCGATACTGGATAAAATACATTTCTGACGCTATACTTGCTAGTTGGCAACTGTCGTTAGAAAGGCTTTCACCGGCCA
>CAIQND010000892.1 GCA_903873045.1 uncultured Methylococcaceae bacterium
ATAACCAAAACGCCGCGACCTTCTTCAGCAATTTTTTGCATGGCCGTTCGAATTGAAACACTGGAATCACTGCGTTTGGATGAAAATACATCATCCAATAAATTACGTGCATGAACACGAACTAAAACCGGCTCACCATCTGAAACCTGTCCCATGACCAACGCCAGATGCAGGTTATTGTCATTTTTGTCTTGATACGCATAGAGTCGAAACTCGCCAAATTCGGTAGGATACGCACATTCACTGATGCGCTCCAGGGTATTTTCATGCTGAATACGATAATGAATCAAATCAGCGATGGTACCTATTTTAAGATTGTGTTGCTGCGCAAAGATTTCCAAATCCGGTCGTCGCGCCATGGTACCGTCTTCGTTAAGAATTTCTACGATAACCGCTGAGGGGTCGACACCCGCCAATTTAGCAAAATCACAACCCGCTTCAGTGTGTCCGGCACGACGTAAAACACCGCCCGGGTTGGCCATTAACGGAAATATATGCCCCGGCTGTACTAAATCATCCGCTTTAGCATCCACCGCTACCGCACATTGTACAGTACGCGCCCGATCCGCTGCGGAAATACCGGTAGTCACGCCCGTTGCCGCTTCAATAGAGACGGTAAAATTAGTCGAATGCGCGGTTTTATTTTCATTAACCATTAAGGGCAAACGTAACTGCTGACAGCGTTCGCTGGTTAAGGTTAAACAAATCAGGCCGCGTCCATAACGGGCCATAAAGTTAATATCTTCCGGTCGGGTAAAAGCGGCTGCCATTAACAGGTCACCTTCATTTTCGCGGTCTTCATCATCCATAATGATAACCATTTTGCCTTGCCGTAAATCGTCTATAATTTCTTCAATTGTATTCATTAACCAAAAAACCCACTCTTTTGCAATAATTCTTCTGTGATGCCGCCCTGATTATAAGCGGCCGCTTCGCCTTGCATTAAACGCTCCATATAACGCGCCAACAAGTCTACTTCAAGATTAACGGGTGTGCCGACTGTCGCCTCACCCAGCGTTGTATCTTTTAAGGTATACGGTACGATATTAACACTAAATTCTGCACCCTTAACCTCATTGACCGTCAGACTAATGCCGTTGATGCAAATGGAGCCTTTTTCGGCAATGTATTTAGCCAGATTATCAGGGGCTTTAAGAGTAAAGCGGTACGAACGACCATCCGCTTTTTTACCGATAATTTTACCGATTCCGTCCACATGTCCGCTAACAATATGTCCGCCCATTCGGGTGGAGGGCGTTAAAGCCAGTTCCAGATTAACCGGTGTCCCCGTGTTTGCGGTATTTAAAATGGTTCTGGACAAGGTTTCATTGGACACATCTGCACAAAAATAATGGGCACCCAACTCCACCGCCGTTAAACAAACCCCGTTAACAGCAATGCTGTCACCCAACGCAACGTCTGCCAGGGATAAACTGCCGGTGTCTATTTTTAACCGGCAATCCCCTGCCCTGCGCTCGATTGCCGCTATTTTTCCGATGGCTAAAATAATACCTGTGAACATGATTTTTTTGAGTTTAACTTGTTGAGTAAATGAGTATGCTTTACACCGGAGCTAACACCATGTTTTTTGAATCTATTTATTATCATAACGTACTAAGTAAAATGAAATCATAGTGGTTTATTCAAAAGCTTCCGTAAAGAGATAGTCTCGCCATTATTTACAAGAAGAATATGAGCTTTGTCTGCACGATTATTATTGGGTGGATTTTGAACGTCTTCTGGCAACGTAGTCCGCTTATTGTTTCCACAGTGAAAAATAAAATAACGCCGTTGCCAACCATCAGCTACTTCGATTTTTTCAAAGCGCTTCAAAACCGCCAGCAAATAGTCGGCAAAACAATCACCGCTGATCAATTGGGGTATATGATTGTCGTCAGAAGGAGTGCTCGATTTCAGATCGAGAATCAAAATAAAACCTTGCTTATCAATCTGGCAAAAAATCACCGCATCACAGGCTCTACGGGCATTGTGACCATTTACCAAAACCTTATCTGCAAAACCTATCTTGTCCAACTGTATTGCCACGACATTATCGGCTCCACTAACAAGCACATGATTAAGAGCTGCGGCTGGCTTTTCGCGTAATTCTATACTTCCACTTGAATAATTGTGCTTTTTTTCAATAGCAATAATTTCCATCAGTTTCTTTATTGCATCGGCGGGCATTAAGAAACCCCATACAAAATGGCATCCTGAACGCGATTCATTTCGTTAATAGCCTCATCAAAACTTTTAACTTGAATACCGTGATATTGTTTAACATCCCATTTTTCCAATGTTCCTAAGCGTTTTTTCTTTTTCCCATCTATCTCAAAAAGCGTGGTCGTTGTGCTGTAAACAGCAACCTTTTCAGCACCTAGAAAATCGTTTTCGCTATAGCCAAACTTTTCCCTGACAGCTGACAAATGCGGCTTGTCACTCGACAACATGATTAAGGTGTTAAATTCCCGAATAATGTAGTCACTGTGCGTCGTTAAAAACACTTTAACACCCGCATTCACTAAGGCAGCTAAAAATTGGGCTAGCCGCCGTTGATTAGCTGGATGTAAGTTTAATTCCGGCTCATCAATCATCAACAAGTCACCCGGCTTGGCTTTGTGATTTAACCAAAACCATAGCACCATCAACGATCTAACTGAACTTGAGGCTTCGCCTAAGCCCATTTTAAGCATTGTGCCTTTGGGGGTAAAATGAATTGCCCCTTCTTTACTGGCTTTATAAGTGCCGCCAGCACAAGTTGAAAGTTTTTTTAGTAGTTCAGGGTTGCTTTTCACAACATCACTAATACCTAGCTGCTCAAGATCGGGTATTGAGTTACTGATAAACTCTACATTATGTTCGATAGATAGTGCGTAAGTTCGCTTCATCAATTTCAATAAAGTTGAAAAATTAACGACTGATTTTTTATTATTCTCCATCTCCGTTAGCATATTGACTAACTTGTTTTTTGAAAAATTAAGCTCGCCCCGAAAAATTGCCGAACCGGTTCTTTCAGCACTCGCTATAAATACGTCTGGAAAAGTTTCCTCTAAAACAATTTCTAATAATTGCTCACGAATAAACCTCGCCAATGAATGGATAGGCGGCAATTCATCACCAGATTCCACTACCAGAGCTATTTCAGCAATATTGTTTTTTGCTTGTTTTTTTATCGAAATAAGCGACTTTCCTTGGCTACTATTTAATCCCACTTCAAAGTTTTTGCCAATCCAATCATTAGTAATCGGCATAAGTAAAGAAAGCCTGGTGTCCATAAATCGCTCTGGAGGTGTTGCCAAAAAATCGTTCAAATTTTCAGCTAATCTATCCATTGTGTTTTGTAAAATGACAGTCCAGTTATCAACAATTTCTTTTTGTAAATCTATGCCAATAAAGCCTTCACTTTGCAATTTAAGCATATCGTCTTCTGACAAATCCCATGCTAACAATTGCTGCCAACTGAAAAGCAAAGCATAGAGCGAATTGGTAATATAGGTTTTTCCTGTGTTATTTTCACCACAAATAATAGTTAAGTCAGCCAGCTCTACTTCGCCCTTATACAGGGGGCCTAGTTGTTTAAATTGAAATTTCATAATAGCATTATTTTTTTGTTAATCACGGTATGTTTAGATATACACTGTCTAACCGCCTTGGTAATGAGTCCAACATTTTTCATAGCTGTTTTACTTGAGCCTCTAATGTTAACCGCAAATCCCCGCCAACCTGCCGCACATCCAACAACTTCAATACTTTTTTATCTGTCATCGACTGCAAACCCGGCACGGTAAACAACCCGCGTCCTTGATCGCCCAAAATGCAGGGTGCCATGTAAACAACCAGTTCATCAAGCAGATTTTCGGTGAGTAACGCGCCATTAAGTAAAGAGCCCGC
>CAIQND010000893.1 GCA_903873045.1 uncultured Methylococcaceae bacterium
CTAGGTCTGCTAAAATTAAGCAGAGTAGTAAAAAATCAGCAATTATTTTACCAACCTCCAAGAATGGTATAAGCAATGGTCACTCAATCTACCGAGAAGGGTAAAGCTGAAGATCTCCGAAAAGAAGCGGAGCAATTACTAAGAAACCACCAGGACACTATCCAAATAAAATCGGCGACCCTGCTCAGCAAATCTGGAGGTGATCTTGCCGGTATGTCCGATAAGGATATTGAAAAACTGGTGTTTGAGTTTCAGATTCATCAGATAGAACTGGAATTGCAGAATGAAGAGCTTAAAAGAGCGTATCAGGAATTGAGTGCATCTCATGATGAATTTTCGCGGATTTATAATCTGTCGCCGGTCGCTTACTTGACACTGAATGAGCAGGGTATTATCAAGAAAGCCAATATTGCGGCCATACGGTTACTGAGTGATTCAAAAGAGACGCTTATAAATGAGAAGCTAGGAAAGTTTATTCATCCCTCAGATCAGGATAATTATTATTTCTTTATCCATAATCTTGTTAGCGAGAAAAATAGTCAAATTTTGAATACCAAGCTGGTGATCCAAAATAGTGTGCTTAAACAATCTGAATGTCAGAGTTTTAGGGTTTATGATTGCTCTCGATCATTCTGTCGACAAAATGAGCCGTTTATTTATGTAGAATTGCGGGGTAGTGCCAATAACAATTTTAAAAATGATATTCAAATATACTTAGCAATTCAGGATATTACTGAATATAAGTACACCCAGGAAACCATTTCTTGCCTTAATGAAAAGTTGGAGCAAAAGATTGCAGAACAGACATCCCAGCTGATTGAAAGCAATCAGGATTTAACCCACAAGATAGAAGAGCTTAAGTATTCAAAGCATCAGTTGTGGGAACGGGAAGCCAAGCTCAATGCCATTTTTAATGCCTCAATAGAAGGTATTATCACTATTGATGCATCCGGGATCATACGCTCTATCAATTCGGCAGTAACAACCATTTTTGGCTATAGTGAGGAAGAGCTGCTGGGTAGTAGTTATTGCAAATTAATATCTCCCTCGCAGAGTAAAAAGCAGGGGCATGATGTAAAGAGTTACTTGAAAACAAAAAGGCCTAATGTTAGAGGTTTAATTCGTGAGGTTGATGGCTTATGTAAAGATGGTTCTGTCGTACCACTGGATATTTCTCTGGTAGAATTTTCGATAGAGGGCGAAAACTATTTTACCGGCATCTTGCGTGATGTCAGTTTGCGTAAACTCCAGGAGCAAAAAGAGAAAGAACATCTGGAAGAACTTGCTCATGCCACCCGTCTTTGTCTGATAGGCGAAATGGGGTCAGGAATTGCTCATGAAGTTAATCAGCCGTTGACAGCGATTACCAATTATACACAGGCTTGTTTACGTTTTATTGATGCCGAAAATCCTGATTTGAATCAGCTTGGTGAGATCTTGTTCAAGGTACATCAGCAGGCCCTGAAAGCGGGACAGATTATTCACCGGATGAAAGATTTTGTCAGCTCCCGAAAAATACATCGCACAGAAATGGATATTAATACCCTGGTCGAGGATGCGGTCAGCTTGTGTGCCACCGATTTTAAGCAAAATAACATAAAAGTGAAACTTGATCTGGCAAAAAATATTCCAGATGTTACTATTGACGATGTTCAGATTGAACAGGTTTTGTTAAACTTGATCAGAAACAGTATTGATGCCTTAAAAGATCTGCCACCCAAAAAACAACCTAAAATAGTGATTCAGACATGCATGAAGAATCTTGATCAGATTATTTGTAAGGTAATAGACAACGGCTCAGGTATTGATGAATCTCTAAAAGAGAAAATATTGTCACCTTTTTTTACTACAAAACCAACGGGAATGGGCATGGGGCTGTCGATTAGTCGCTCCATTATTGAAGCGCATCAGGGTGTTTTTAATTTCAACAGCACGCCAGAAGGGACTACTTTTTATGTTACCTTACCGATTAAGAGAAAAATAAAATGAACAGTAATAAAGCAGAGGCTTTGGTCTATTTGGTTGATGATGAATTTGCAGTGCGTGATTCGCTGGCGCTTATGATTGAATCAACAGGACATACAGTTAAAAGTTTTGCCTCTGCCGAGGCTTTTTTAGAGAGCTATAACCCCACGCAGCCTGGATGCCTGCTACTGGATGTCAGAATGCCGACTATGAGCGGACTTGAACTTCAGGAAGAGCTAGTGACCCGAGCTATTTCCATACCCATTATATTTATAAGTGGTCATGCCAGAATACCCGATTCGGCAAAAGCGTTTAGAGCTGGCGCAGTGGATTTTTTGGAAAAACCCTTTGATAATGAAGTGCTATTAGAGCGCATCTCGGAAGCTATAAAAAAAGACATTGCTGATAGAGAGCAACTCGCAGCACAGCTCAAAATACAAAGTCGCATGGATTATTTAACGGTGCGGGAGCAAGAAGTGTTATCTTTGATCCTTAAAGGTCATGCCAATAAAGATATGGCCAGAATACTGGATATCAGTAATCGTACCATAGAAGCGCACAGAGCTCGAGTCATGGAAAAAATGCAGGCAGACAGTCTCGCTGATTTGATGTTGATGGCAACAAATTATGACTTAAATGAAGCCTTGAATTAAATTTTTTATTAGAGCCTACACAAGTATCTTACTCAAGTAACAGGGCGTTTTTTACCCTTGCAAAGCTTTCTCCCGCCTTCAGATTAGAGCTCTACAAGCCATATTCACACTTTTCAGATTGAAAATATGAATGTGGTTTCCTGGATGATCTATGTAAAAAATTACCCTAACTAGGTATTTATACGTATTGTCCACCCTCTCTTTTTATTTATACAATACATTCAGATTATTTGTTTGCATATTCGGTTACCTACTTAAAGCATGATAATTGACGTGATTTAATGGCTCATCTTGAGCGTAACTGAAGATCTTGCTATAAACATTATGCAACTTTTAATAAATATGTCATAAAAGATAAATACAATATAAACGATATACTGCTTTTTATGTGTGATTATTAAGTGGTGTTTAAGTTGGTAACCGCAATTTCGAATGATGGGAGGGGAAATGAAAGCCGAAGATAAATCATTATACGATATTGATAACCGCGAAATTGATGTAGATGAATTTCGGGAATTAGTTGCAAAAAACGCTTATTATAGGGCTGAAAAAAGAGGTTTTGAGGATGGCTATGAGCTTGAAGATTGGCTTAAAGCAGAGCAGGAAGTAAGCAATCAGAGTGGCTATTGATCTTACCAATAAGTTGAGTTAAGTATTAAATCATTCTCACTTATTCTGTAATCTCAATCCTGTAAACAATTTTAAGGGGCTACTATAAAATTTTAGAACGCTCAATGCAGTTTATTCATAATTTATAACACAATGAATTTACTCAGACTATTACTATAAAACTTCAAGAACACACTATACCCTTTGAGATAAATAATTTCCAAGTCTTGTACTGAACTACTCTGATTTCAAAGGGCTGAAGTTGGAAATTTAATTTCTGAAAGTCTATATTTAATAAATGATGATATGCACGAAAAGGGTTATCGTTTTTTAGTATGACCTATTCGTGACAGCACCAACAATAATTTCTTTTGCTTAAATTTACACTGAGTGAAAAAACTAAGAGTAGATGAGCTAATTCAACATTCCAATCATGGTATTAAAAATGAAACGTAACAAAATAATTGATATTGGCAGGCACAAAAAATTGCAGCAGCATAAACAATGCATCGCATATCATGAAGCAGGGCATGCCGCTGCTATTTATTTAAATAACAAAGCCAGAAATTTGCCGCCTATTTTTTTCCAAATAATATTTAAGGAAATGAGTGACGTGTCAGCTTATGACGAGTTAATCTATGAAGCAACGCATGATGATAGTGTTGCAAGAGTTGAAGGTGGGCGCTTAATTGAATCGCTACCCTATACGGTTGATGGTCTGGCGCATAAATTAATGGATCACAATGAGGCGATGGCACCTTTGGTAAGGGATTACATTATTGCTTTTGAAGCTGACATTATTAATTTATTGATCGGGCCATTAACTGAGGCTAAATTTGTTTATAACAGGGATGATGAGTTATTTAATCAGCAACTGGTTAATTTAAATTCACTGGAAAATTATGGCGGAGGTTCTGATCTTGCACTGGCTCGTGAATATATAGAAAGTTTTTCTGAAAGCAAAGAGCTGCAAGATAAAAAACTGGATGAGTTATTTGCTGTTGCCTGTGATTTTGTCAGTAATTATTCAAACTGGAAGGCAATTACCAAATTGGCTAACTATATACTCGAAAGCAATAAAAACATTATTAGCTGCGAAGAAGTTGTGTTGGTCGTTCAGTCGTAAAGAGCTCACTTTTTTGTAGTAGAAACATAATGACGATCTGTAGGGAGCAAGTGTAATGGATAAGCTGCAAAAGACGATGATTCGGTATGTTTTAACGTTATTGAACACTATTTATGTTTACCTGAAAAACTTATTGACCTCGGTATTCGGTTCGCTCTTTAAGCAGGATCCGGAGCTTGAACTTAACAAGCCTCTGGATAGTAATTCAAATGGTTTAAAGCAAAAAAGGCTTGTCTATTTTGCGCTGTTTTTAATCGTGATACTGTATTTGCTAAGCAGTGTTAATGAGGCTCAACGTGATGAAATATCCTACAGTCAATTTCTGAGCCTGGTTCAGGAAGCCAAAATTGATAAGGCGGTAGTGACAGAGCGTATTATTACCGGTGTTATCAAGTCTGACGATCCGAAAGAGTCAGGCAAACATTTTGTGACGGTGCCTTTATGGCAAAATGATCTGGCTCAAATGTTGGCGCAGAATAAGGTAGATTTTATCGTTAGAAGCGGAGAAAACTGGCTGGCCAATCTGTTTTTTAACTGGATTATTCCGGTGTTTGTATTTTTACTTATCTGGGCGTGGGTTATGCAGCGAGCGACTGCCGGAGCGCAATCTTTTCTTAATTTAGGTAATAAAGTCCGTATCCATCAGGATACCCAAACCAACATTACCTTTGCCGATGTGGCGGGTGCTGATAGTGCCAAACAGGAGCTGAAAGAGTCCATTGATTTTTTAAAAGCGCCCGAAAAAATCCAGCGCTTGGGCGGGCGTATGCCCAAAGGCGTATTGCTGGTAGGCCCTCCAGGTACCGGAAAAACCTTGCTTGCCCGTGCTGTTTCGGGAGAAGCCAAGGTGCCGTTCTTTAATATCAGCGGTTCCGAATTTATAGAGTTGTTCGTGGGTGTCGGCGCTGCCCGCGTTCGCGAGTTATTTGAACAGGCACGCAGCAAAGCGCCTTGCATCATCTTTATTGATGAGCTGGATGCTATCGGTCGCTCTCGCGGTGGCCCTATGATTATGGGTGGGCACGATGAACGGGAGCAAACACTAAACCAGTTGCTGACCGAAATGGACGGCTTTGACACCTCGGTTGGTGTGGTAGTTATGGCCGCGACCAATCGCCCCGAAGTGCTGGACAAAGCACTGCTCCGCGCTGGCCGTTTCGATCGCCAGATTGTTGTCGATAAACCGGACTTACAGGATCGTATCGAAATACTCAAGTTGCACACCAAAGCCATGACCTTGGCTGAAAATATTGATATTGCAATCGTTGCAAAACGTACACCGGGTCTGGTAGGCGCTGATTTGGCCAATATCGCCAACGAAGCAGCGATTATGGCGACACGAGTCGATCATAATAAAGTTGAAATGGAAGATTTTGAAGCTGCTATTGATCGCATACTCGCCGGACCGGAAAAGAAAAATCGCGTCTTAAATCCTCAGGAAAAACGTCGCGTCGCTTATCACGAGGCAGGGCATGCACTGGTTGCGGAGCATGTACCCACTGGACAGCCCGTGCATAAAATTTCTATTATTCCAAGGGGCGTTTCAGCGCTGGGTTTTACCTTACAATTACCGGTAGAAGAAAAGTTTCTGTCAACAGAGCCTGAGTTAAAAGATCAAATAGCGATTTTACTCGGTGGACGTATGGCGGAAGAAATTGTGTTGGGTAGTCCCTCAACCGGTGCCCAGAACGATCTTGAAAAAGCCAGTGACATTGCCCGTAACATGGTTTGCAGTCTGGGCATGAGCAAAAAACTGGGGCCTTTGACTTATGGCAAGCGCCAGCAGCTTCAGTTTTTGGAAACAGAAGTCTCTGAATATCGCAATTACAGTGATGAAACTGCACGCATTATTGATACAGAAATAATGGAACTGGTTGGCGAGGGTGAAATACGTGCCCGAGAAATTATCACTAAAAATAGTGTTATTCTGGAAAGGTTGGCCAACTTGTTACAGGAAAAAGAAGTGATTAACCGGGAGGAAATGATCGCCTTGTTTGAGAGTCAGTAAAATCCAACTTCGCCTTAAAATGCCTGCCAGTTAGTAACGGTTAAGCCGTTAAAAATAGAACACGGATGATACGGATTTAACTGATAGACACGGATAAGGGACGTTTTTAATTTTATGCCTATATTGCCTGTTAGGAACTTAAAATCTTTTTTCGACTAAAAATAAAATCCGTTGAAACCCTTATAATCCGTGTCATCCGTGTTTCATGATGGAAGTCAATATCGACTGGGTAATCTATTTTTTTACAAAGAAAGTCAGGCAGTTATTAAGCAAGATACACTTAATTAACAAGTACTGTTCAAGGTGTAAGCTGTTTTACCGTATACTGTTTCTTTGTAACTCATTTTAAAAATCAGCATTATCCTTTGATCTTGACTGAATTTTTTTACCAGAGGTTTTGTAATGTCTTTCGCTCAACTCGGATTAACCGAGGAACTCCTTAAAGCCGTAGCCGATCAGGGCTATATAACCCCTACACCGATACAACAAAAAGCAATTCCCTTGATCCTTCAAGGCAGTGATATGTTGGCCGGGGCACAAACGGGTACCGGAAAAACCGCCAGTTTTACCTTGCCGTTATTACAACGACTGGCTGAAAATCATGATCCACATCAAAAACCGCAGGTTGTCCGCGCCCTTATTTTAGTACCCACTCGTGAATTGGCCGCCCAAGTCTATGAAAGCGTTAAAACTTACGGCGCACATTTACCCTTGCATGTGGAAGCAGTCGTGGGTGGTGCCAGTATTGGCATACAGACCCGGCAATTAAGACGCGGTTGCGATATCGTGGTAGCAACGCCCGGACGCTTGATTGACCATGTGCTAAAGCGCAACGTCAACCTGTCTCATGTGGAAATATTGGTACTGGATGAAGCGGATCGTATGCTTGATATGGGCTTTATGCCCGATATTAAGCAAATTATGGCGCTAATTCCCAAGAAACGACAAAGTCTGTTATTTTCTGCTACCGTACCTAATGCCATCAAATCATTAGCCGCACAGTTATTGAACAATCCTGTTGAGGTCGAAGTTGCCAAACAAAATGCCACCGCAGAAAATGTTACAGAGCGTGTTTATGGCATCGATCGCGAGCATAAACGTGCCTTATTGTCGTACCTGATTGGCAGCAATAACTGGAAACAGGTGCTGGTATTTGTGCGCACCAAACATGGTGCTGATCGTCTGGAGAAACAATTGATTGAAGACGGTATCCGCACCACGGCGTTGCATGGCGATAAAACCCAAGGCGCACGTAATAAGGCGTTGGAATACTTTAAAAATGGCAAAGTATCGGTGTTGGTTGCAACCGATATTGCGGCACGCGGGTTGGATATTGATGATTTGCCCCATGTGGTCAATTTTGATTTACCGCAAGTCCCCGAAGATTATATACACCGTATTGGTCGTACCGGTCGCGCGGGTTCAAGTGGAGAAGCCTTGTCACTGGTTTGTCCTGAAGAAGCATACTATCTGGTGGAAATAGAGAAATTGCTTAAACGGCAAATTCCACGAGTCGCTGATACCGGCTACGAGCCTGTTTCTTTGAAGATTATCGACGCACCTAAAAAGAACGCGGCCAATAAAGAGACCGGCAAAAAAGATTTACGCCATTCTAAAAAGCCTGCCGCCCGTGCCGCCAAGCCTGCGGACAGCAAACGCTCTGACAGTAAACGTATCGAATCCAGAGGCCAAGGACGCTCAGGATCAAGAGGTAAAGCATAGCACCCCGATAGCCAATGCCGTTAAGTTAAGTGCCTCTTGGCAAGATAAACCGTTTGCTGAGCCGAGCCACGTTGGCTGAGCGGAGCCGAAGCCGGAAAAATCACTTCGACTCCGCTCAGCCAACGGATTAGCTTAATGACATTGCGCCGATAGCCGTCGAGTTACATCATCAAAGTTCAACACACATAAATTCGTTCATCCTATGCTTGTTAAAGGATGAATGGATTTACTGCTGTACCAAAATCCAGGGTTTAACTACAACTGCCCAAACGTCAGCATCTGCTTTTAGCCATTCAAGCGACTGTTGATCAGATACCAGGGCGATTTGATTGCTTTGCAGCCATTGCGCAACCTGATCTTTATTGTCAACAGAAAACTGATAGGCAACATCAACCAAATCTAGCGGGGCTGCAACAAATACTGCTGTGCCACTGGCAAAAAAACGCTGCAATTCTTTCCAGGCAATTTTTGATGTTTCCAGGTTTACTTTTTCCTTGGTAATATCGGCACA
>CAIQND010000894.1 GCA_903873045.1 uncultured Methylococcaceae bacterium
AACTCGATTACCGAGGCGCGATAGAAAAAGGTTTGCCTATTGGCTCAGGAGAGATTGAAAGTGCGCACCGTTATGTCATTCAGAAACGGCTAAAGTTGCCCGGTGCTTGGTGGAAAGTGACTAATGTTGTGTCGATGCTGGCGCTACGCGTCGTAAGAGCAAATGATGACTGGTTTAAATATTGGGAACATCAGAACACCGCAATGGCTGCATAATGTTGCTTTAAAATCCCCGCACTTTTAATCACACCCGACCTGACCCCATTTTTTTTGACCCCATTTTTTTTTCCCAAGACCTGACCCCATTTTTTTTTCCATTTTTTTTTCACATTTTTTTCATGACCCCATTTTTTTCCATTTTCTGAGGTTGAATGACAGTAGGCCTATTAAGCTACTGCCGAACAACCAGACTGCACCCGGAATAGGTACCGTAGTCAATATTGTACCGTCGACTAGGTCGACAAGAATATTACTGCTATTCAAGCGAACATTGCTACCTTCGCCAAGAGGAACGCTAAATTTAAAATCACCAGGTGCCGTATTCTTATTTTGGCTAATATTCCAACTAAAGCCACCTGGGCCTCCTGTAGTTGAACTTGCATACCAACTAGGAGAGAAAATATTCGTATCATCATAGATAGTCCAACCAGTTGCATCTATACCAACAACATGAACACTATGTATATCACCACCAGAAATTTCGATAGTAAAATAATCACCGCCGTTCCCTGCTCCCATATCAACCCCTCTTGTAACATGTGAGTAAAAAGGAGCAGCGAAGGCTGGGTTTGCTAAAAAAGATAAAACTAAAATCAATAAAAACTTCATATAACACCCTCTTTTGTTTTCAATAACGGATTGTTTTTGTTAAATGTAACACGCATAAAAAATTGCTTTCAGGGCTTACAACCCTTAATACCTACACCCATTGATTCGGAGTACCGTTATGCAGCTTTAATGCGACGGCGTATGCTTCGCGACCAGGCAAAAGTAAGTCCTGCACCCATTAATGGCAAAGTGCCTGGAATGGGTACTTCTGAAACACCAACACATGACCCTGGACAGCCAGCATAGCCAGGTTTACCTGGAGCTGGGTCTGTGAAGAGTTGATATTCTCGCCCGTTTGCAACAACAAATTCGACTCCTCCATAGGAAAATTTTCCTGCTATGCCGCCAATGGATGGAATAAAACCTTTGTTGGGGTTAAATAGATTGTCAGTCGGAGAGTGTGCCCTAGTATCAGGCCCCGGTGGATTATTGAAAGGGCTATTTTCAATGATTGAACCAACAGGCCGTAGATCCACGATTTTGAGTGGAGTGGTTAGATCCTCAAATTCAAACCAATTTCCTGAGATGTGAGTGATTAAATAGCCTTGAAACGTGTAGGCTGGGGAGATGAGACCTGACAATTCATTGATGTGAGCAAGAGCATTTATAGAGGTAAGAGTATTCTCGGTTGTTAAAACAGCATCGAAACGATCTCCATCATCCAATACCCCGCTAAAATTGAATATTTGCGATGCACTTGCGGGATTGCCCATGAGCAATGTTCCGATTCCTACTGAAGCAGCGAACATAAAACGTTTGATAAAAGTCATAAATACTCCGAGTGATTATTGTGATTGAAAAATTTAATTATAATATTACTCATCATTCGCTATTTAAATCCGATAAAAACTTAATTATTTTTCAAGCAATATCAATGTGTTGAGATAAATCAATTAAGAAACAACTGGTTATAAAATTACTTTAAAATCAACATGCTACAAAATAAGCTAAAAAACATCATGTCTACGCACCTATTGCATTCGAGAGGCAAACGAGATGCTGGCATGTAAAAATTATCACAATATTTCCAATAAAAGTTAATTGATTGATTTTATTTAATTTTTAATTAATTATTTAAGGTTTTTTAAGGGCGAATGGTGAGTAAATTAGTTATAGTTAATAGCGAAAAGTGGGGTTTATTCATCAAAATGTAATATTTTAAGTTTATAGTTTTCATCCGAGACTAGAGCAACCATTAAGTTATCTTATCTCCCCGCCCCCCCTCTTTTCGCAAACCAAATACTATTCCTTCTGGAGAAAGTTATGTTTTTACGACAAAAAGTATACGCGATGCTATTCGTTTCAGCATTTGCAACAATGGGTACTACCTCCCCTCAAGCCATGAAAGTTACTTATCAACCTTACATGCAGCCAGGCGACGCGAGTACATTCAAACTCCCTGATATCAAAGTTATTGCATGGCAAACTGATGAGTCGATACCAAACGCTTCATCATATACAGTCGAATACGGAGCTATCCCCAATCATGGCAGTGAGGCAATAGTAAAAGGCCGTACAGTAGACAATTATTTGAGCGCAGACCCCCAGCTGCCGATACCGGCTAAAGCTTCAGGGGCTCATGTCAACTACTATGCAACCCTTACGGGATTAGAATACGATAAGACTTATTACTATCATGTGACTGGGCCGGGGCTGCCTCCAAACGGGTTTGATGCGACTTTCCATACACGAAAAAAAGGCAGTCATTTTTCCTTTCAAGTAGTCGGAGATGAAGGGTTTTTCCCTGCTTTGCCTAATTCTAACCCGGCACTACTCGTCAATTACGAAGCACGTATTGTTCATGAGATGTACGAGGTAAATCAACTCTCTATTCCTGGTGCTCCTAAACTGCCAAAACCTGACTTCGCTTTAAATACCGGCGACAACGTTTACGCTTTGGGTACAGAAGGGGACTACCGTGATGCTTGGATGCCAGTGTGGAATAACGACATCAGTTCGAACGAAACCGGTGCACCTTATATTCGCCATATCCCTTACTATATCGTCGCGGGGAACCATGATTTAGGCGGCACAGGCAGCAGTGCTAATCTGCTCGGCACAGCTGATGCCGGACGCTATAGTGGAAACTCAGGAGGAGGCGATGCCCTGCAATACTTCAATAACTACTACTTCCCATTAAATGGCCCTTTAGGTGTTGATTTGCAACATATTTTCAATGGTGATGCCAGTACGTTGAATGGCTTCTATTTTGAATACAAGGGAGTTACCTATAACTCGCCCGACGCTATTGAGGCATTCCGCGACAGTACTACCGTTGATACAGGTAAAGGCAGTAAGCGGCAAATTGATGTCATGGGTAACTATTCATTCGACCAAGGTAACGCACATTTTGTATTTTTGGACGGTAATCCCCATTTATTCAATGCATTGCTGGACTATTCTGCGAATTATCTGAGCGCGCCGACCAGTTTCCCGCCGTATCCGGAAATTCTGCGTAAGTGGTTGATAAATGACCTTGATTCAAGCAATCAAACCTGGAAAGTTGTGGTATTTCATCATCCCTCGTTTTCGTCAAGTAACTCTACTGTGCGAAATTTTGAAATGCGTGCCATCACTAAGCTTTTGGAAGATCACGGTGTCAATGTCGTTTTCAATGGACATGCCCATAATTACCAACGTACCTATCCATTACGTGCGCTTGCATCCGTTGCCAATGCGCCAACATCGGAAGGTGAGCCTGCTGTAGCGATCGACAATAATTTTAATGGCACCAGCAATACAGTTCCAGATGGTGTGCTTTATCTGGTCGAAGGTGCGGGTGGACGTGACAGCCATGACAGCGGCGGACAAAGTCCACGCGGATCAAGCAATAATGTGGATGAAGACGACTCTGCAACAGGCAATTATTCGTTTGGAGCGGGACGAACCTTTCCAAATGGGCCAGCGGCATGGCTGGATGATCATTTGACTAATGCTGAAATGGCACCATTTATTCCAAATGCAGGTGCAGGGGCAAAAATTACCGCAAAATTCAAGGGAAGAGTATTTTCCTTTGCTGATGTTGTAATCAATGAAAATAAGATGTCGCTTTACCAAATATCCGAACCGTTACAAGCCATTTCGTCGGCGACATCTTCTAATGCCACACCTTTCGGTACGGATTTCAACAACGCACCTTTGAATGATCCAATTCCTGATACGTTAATTAACCCTATTACAGGGCTGGCCGTGTCCGATGCAGCTATTGGCAAACCTGCGCTGCTTGATGCGTTTACGATAACCAAGCCAATGATAGCTAAAGATCTAAAAATAAAGCTTTCGGCTCCAAGTGCTGTTAAGGCCGGAAGCGTCTTAAGCTATAATCTGAGTATCAGCAACGATACTAATTATCCGCTTAACGGCACACAAGCGGTATTGTTGTTGCCCGAGAATGCCATTTATGTTGGCAAGTTGGATGATGCAATTGTCAAGGTCGGTAACTCGATAATTGTAACTTTGGGGCGAATGGAATCTAAGGAAATTCGAAATATTAAAGTCGAGGTAAAAGTTCCTGATGAATCCAGCGTAGATTCTAAACTTGTTGCGTCTGCTATAATTCGATCAGCGACGGCGATGCCTGTAAGCTCGAAGAATAAAGTTATAACAAGCATTAGTCATTAGTCATAACAGGCATTATTGATTAGGTCGGAGCCGCCAAAAAACGAAGCGCATCATTCATTAATGATGCGTCTCTTTTCTTGGATTGCCTTATTTCTTAATTTAAGCAGTTGGTTGGGTAATAGCTGGGGTTAGAGTAAAGTTAAACCCCAACTCACTCAACGATCCAGAAAACCAAGGGTGCTTGAGAGAATTATGGTGTTAGGTCTTGCAAAATCATATTTTATTATGTTCAGAAAAAACCTGTCCCTTGGTCACTTACTAAGGCAGTACGCAGAAAATAACCCCCAGAATCAGCTTGGTTCCCACGCTCCTGCGTGGGAACGATAGGGTAGTTATTTATTGCGAGTTACCTAACCATCAAACAAGATAGCTTCAAGCTTCTCATTAACTTCTATCATGATAAAGTCTGAAGCTATTTCTTTAAATTCAGATTTTCTAACACGCCAATCCAATGACTTCAATGGGTGACAATGGACTGCACTTTGTGTTTCAGTGCCAGAACCCATAAGCGTAACAACCACTCCCAACAGCAGCAATTCTCATTATGACAATATCAATAAAATCAAACAGATAAAATTAATATTTTTGAGGCTTGATCTTTTTTTTCCGCAGACATCGCTGATGAGGATGGAAAAAGAAAATTTAGAGCAAGTTTATGACCGGATTTTAACTTTCATAAGATATAAAATCTTAATCACAAGCCAATCTCATCAACGTTAGAGACTTGTTATTGTTATAACCCATTGATTTACTATATTTTCTCATAATGATAATTGCTGACGATGCCGGCGTTTATGCTAAAGTGTCCGTTAAACCATTTAAAAAGGTATTTCCTCAATGACAACTGAAACAATTATTAAATGACGCTTTAAAACCCGAACTGTTGGAAATAATTGATAATAGTGCGGCACATGCAGGCCATGCCGGTACAAAAAGTGGCGGCGGCCACTATCATGTAACCATTGTCGCAGAGGCTTTTGAAGGAAAGTCGTTAGTACAGCGGCATCAACTTATCTATAAAGCGATAGGCGACATGATGAAACAACAAATTCATGCTTTAGGCATTAATG
>CAIQND010000895.1 GCA_903873045.1 uncultured Methylococcaceae bacterium
GCAAGGGATTACCCCTACAAGACACGGATATCGTTACATAAAAGGCCATCCACGTAAGCAGGGACAAGCCGCAAGGCTTAACTTTAAACTGTCCCGCCTTACGTGGGTAGCCCAAAAGTGTCCCGCCTTACGTGGGTAGCCAAAAAGAGTATCGCCATGAAAAAACGAAGTACAAAAATTTATTTTTTCGTGTTTTTGTGGTGAATAAAAGCGGTTCGTTAATCGTTATTAATCTCGGCATATAAAGCGCGGTATTCATCGCTTAGCTTATGATTGGGAACGTAATGCACTAAAGGCTGCGATACCGTATGAGACTCTCTGACTTTAATTGACGGTGATATCATCGCGGCAAGCACCGGCAGCCCCTCGGCAATCAGTTCATCAACCAATTGGCGCGGTAAATTGGCTTGTCTTTGAAATTGGTTAACGATAATGCCTTCAATCTCAAGGTTTTGATTATGATCGGCTTTGACTTCTGTGACTGCCAGCATCAGGGTATATAAGGCTTCTCTGGCAAAAGTGTCACAATCAAACGGAATTAAACATTTTTCGGCAGCGATTAATGCCGATTGACTGTAGAAGTTAAGAATAGGTGGGGTATCCATATAAATAGCGTCAAACCCCTCCAGTTTTTCCAGCGCTTCTTTTAACTTAAAAATTTTAAAGCGCGATTCCAAGCGACCTTGCAACGGCTCAAGGTCGGGATGTGAAGGAATAACAAACAGGTTGGGAAAAGGCGTTTCATGAATAACCGCTTCCAGTCCGGCATTGTTGTTGCTCCCGAACAGGGACAGGCTTAAACAATCTTTAAAGAAAAGGGCAATAGTCTTATCGCTTTCGGTAACTTTGTGCCCCAGCAAATAATGCGTAGAATTACCTTGAATATCCAGATCAATGACCAAGGTGCGCTTACCCTCCATGGCACTGATGGCGGCTAAATTGCAGGTAATCGTTGATTTACCGACACCGCCTTTCTGATTAAAGATGACTCTGCGCATATTATTTCCGTTGAAATCAAAAAGATAAAAGCCGTATTATAAGCTTTGACCCCGTAATATCAAATGCGTATAAAGGTTTTTGCATGACAGGCGGGACATTCAGGGATTTCACTGGGTGTTTTAAAGGCTATTTCTTTACCGCAAGCATCACAAATAAATGTTCCAGGCACCGTAATGTCGCCACTATGATAAGTATGGGCTTCTGCAAGTTGCTCCAACTTGGCCAGTTCCAAACGGGTTTTGTCAGCAACGCTTAAAAAAGCGTCCAGTGTGAAGTTTTCAATCAATTCAATATCAAATTTAAACCACTCTGAAAGTGAATCTTTGTCTTCCTGGTCTGATAAGCCGTGGGCAGCTTGTTCAATATCACGCTTAATATAACCTGATAACTTGTTCAGTTCATCGGTCGTCAAGTCGCTACTTTGGCTGGTTTTTTCTTTGGAAATTTCTAACGCTTCAGCAAAAGAATGTAACGTATCTTCCATGGTTTCATGGAGATGTTTCATAAAATCGGAATAGGCGGCGATCAATTTATTTTTGTTCATGGTTCAACTCCTGAAAAATGACGCTTTAGATTTAAGCAACAGTGCGGTATTCTAACGCTTTTGACTGGTAAAAGACGAGAAGGATGCAAGAAAATTATCAACCGCTCTCAATTGAGCAAGACGTACAAGCCGCCTGGGACGTTTCAGGGGTATTTAATGTCTCGGAATCTTCTGCTAATGATACGCAAGAAAAGTATTATTGCTTATCCATGTTTCCTTATCCCAGTGGAAAGTTGCACATGGGTCATGTGCGTAATTACACCATTGGCGATGTGATTAGCCGTTATCAGCGCATGTTGGGGAAAAATGTTTTGCAGCCTATGGGTTGGGATGCTTTTGGCTTGCCGGCAGAAAATGCGGCAATGCAGCATGGCGTTCATCCGGCTGATTGGACCTACCAAAACATTGATTACATGCGTGATCAGCTTAAACGACTTGGTTTTGGTTATGATTGGAACCGCGAATTAGCGACCTGTGATCCTGACTATTATAAGTGGGAGCAATGGTTTTTCCTTAAATTGCTGGCTAAAGGACTGGTTTATAAAAAAACCGCGCCGGTCAATTGGTGTCCACATGATATGACGGTTCTGGCTAATGAGCAGGTTATTGATGGCTGTTGCTGGCGTTGTGATACCCAAGTTGAGCGCAAGGAAATCGCGCAGTGGTTTTTAAAAATTACGGCGTATGCCGACGAATTACTGGCCTCACTGGAAACGCTGGACGGCTGGCCGGAGCAGGTTAAGACCATGCAGGCCAATTGGATCGGGCGTTCTGAAGGCGTTGAGATGGATTTTCCGGTTCCCGAAATGGCTCAGTCCTTGCGGATTTATACCACGCGTCCTGATACTTTAATGGGCGTGACGTATCTGGCCGTTGCGGCTGAACATCCGTTGGCGTTAAAAGCGGCCGAAAACAATGCCGACATTAGCGCATTTATTAATGACTGCAAGCTGATGGAAACTTCGGAAGCAGCCATGGAGACCATGGAAAAACGCGGGATTGATTCTGGTATAAAAGCACTGCATCCGATTTCTGGCGAGCAAGTGCCGGTATGGATTGCCAATTTTGTCTTAATGGGTTACGGCACCGGTGCCGTGATGGCGGTTCCTGCGCATGATCAACGTGATTTTGAATTTGCGAAAAAATACGGTATTGCCATCAAGCAAGTCATATTTGCTAAAGACGCTGAACATGACGACGATTGTTCAGAACAGGCTTACACCGTAAAAGGCGTTTTGCGCAATTCAGGTGAGTTTGACGGTTTAACGTCACAACAGGCTTTTGTGGCCATCTCTGAAGCATTGGAAAAAGACCAAAAAGGCGAGCGCAAAACCAATTTCCGTCTGCGTGATTGGGGTGTTTCCCGTCAACGCTACTGGGGCGCTCCGATTCCGGTTATCTATTGTGATGATTGCGGTACGGTGCCCGTGCCGGAGCAGGATTTGCCGGTGCAATTGCCGCGTGATGTGGTGCTTGACGGTTCACAATCGCCTTTGGTGGCGCATCCGACTTTTTCTCACGTTGCTTGTCCGTCTTGCGGTAAAGCGGCGCGTCGTGAAACGGATACCTTTGACACTTTTATGGAATCGTCTTGGTATTTTGCAAGGTTTGCCAGCAGTAAAGCAGATGCCATGCTGGATGACAGTGCCAAATACTGGTTGCCGGTAGATTACTATATCGGCGGTATTGAACATGCAATTTTGCACTTGTTATACGCACGGTTTTTTACCAAGTTATTGCGTGATGAAGGTTTGCTGGTCTGTGATGAGCCCTTTAAAAAGTTGTTGACGCAAGGTATGGTGCTTAAAGACGGCACTAAAATGTCGAAGTCAAAAGGCAATACGGTTGATCCGCAAGGCTTGATTGATCTATACGGTGCGGATACCGTGCGCTTGTTTATCATGTTTGCCGCACCGCCCGAGCAATCGCTGGAATGGTCTGATAGTGGTGTTGAAGGTGCGTATCGGTTTTTGAAAAGACTCTGGAAACAAGCCTATTTGCACAGTGAGGCCGGAGGTTCTATACAACCGCTTGATAAAGCATCATTAACGGAAGAACAGCAAACTGTTCGCCGTTTTGTGCATCAAACTATCCAAAAAGTCAGTCATGACATGGGTGTGCGTACTATTTTTAATACGGCGATTGCCGCCAATATGGAACTGGTCAATACCTTGGTCAAATTTACCGATGTTTCTGCTAACGGCAAA
>CAIQND010000896.1 GCA_903873045.1 uncultured Methylococcaceae bacterium
ATTAGTGCCTGCGCACTCAACTGTGCTGCCACGCGATGTAGAAATGAAGACACAGTTGACGCGAGGGATTACGCTTTATATACCTCTGGTTGCTGCGGCTATGGATACGGTTACCGAGGCTCGGCTTGCCATTGCCATAGCCCAGGAAGGCGGTATCGGTATTATTCATAAAAACATGACCATAGAACAGCAGGCTCGGGAAGTTCTTCATGTTAAAAAATATGAGAGTGGGGTTATTAAAGATCCTATTACGGTTTCTCCCGATGTGAGTATTCGTGATGTGATCAAATTAACCCGCGCCAACAATATTTCCGGTGTTCCTGTGGTTAATGGCGATGAATTGGTAGGTATTGTCACCAGTCGTGATTTACGCTTTGAAACGCGTTTTGATGAATCCGTTTCAAAAGTGATGACACCCAAAGAGCGGTTGATTACGGTGAGTGAAAATGCTGATCGAAAAGAAGTCATTGCCCTGTTGCACACACATCGCATCGAGAAAGTGCTGGTGGTTAATGAATTATTTCATTTACGTGGCATGATTACCGTTAAAGATATTCAGAAAGCCAAGGATTACCCTTACGCTTGCAAAGACGAGTTGGAGCGCTTGCGTGTTGGTGCCGCCGTTGGCACCGGGCAGGGCACCGAAGAACGTGTGGCGGCGTTGGTTGAGGCGGGCGTCGATGTTATCGTCGTTGATACCGCGCATGGCCATTCGCAAGGTGTTTTGGACAGGGTACGTTGGGTCAAACAAAACTATCCTTCCGTTCAGGTGATTGGTGGCAATATTGCTACAGCGGCAGCGGCATTGGCTTTGGTTGAAGCGGGCGCGGATGGTGTCAAGGTCGGCATTGGCCCTGGTTCTATTTGCACGACGCGTATTGTTGCCGGTGTTGGGGTTCCGCAAATTACGGCTGTCAGTAATGTGGCCGATGCTTTAAAAGGCACCGGCGTACCGTTGATTGCCGACGGTGGCATTCGCTATTCGGGTGATGTTGCCAAAGCCTTGGCGGCCGGTGCACATGCGGTCATGTTGGGTGGTTTGTTTGCCGGTACCGAAGAAGCGCCTGGAGAGGTTGAGTTGTTTCAGGGGCGCTCTTATAAATCTTATCGTGGCATGGGTTCTCTGGGTGCGATGGCGCAACAGCAAGGTTCCAGTGATCGCTATTTTCAGGAAGAAACTGATTCAGTTGAAAAGTTGGTTCCCGAAGGCATTGAAGGTCGCGTGCCTTATAAAGGCAGTTTGCTTGCGGTGATTCATCAGTTGTTGGGTGGTGTACGTGCCAGCATGGGTTATACAGGAAGCCAAACCATTGCCATCATGCACGATAAGGCACAGTTTGTGCGGGTAACCAGTGCCGGCATGCGGGAAAGCCATGTCCATGATGTCACTATCACTAAAGAAGCGCCGAATTACCGCTCAGAGTAACACTTGGCGCATGGATGACAGGCATTTAAATGGATGATTGCGGATAACGATTATAAACAATCCGTGTCAATCTGTTCTAATTCATGTCCTCCATGCGCCCCCTCATCCAATATTCCAAGACAATACCGTGAAACAAGAAGCCACCAATATCCATACCCACAAAATCCTTATTTTAGATTTCGGTTCACAATACACCCAGTTAATCGCACGGCGCATTCGTGAAATTGGTGTGTATTGTGAAATTTACTCCTGTGAATGCAGCGGGACGGAAATTAAAAACTTTGCGCCCAATGGCATTATATTATCCGGTGGCCCGGATACCGTCACCAGTGGCGATACGCCGCGAGCTCCTGTTGCCGTATTTGAACTGGGTGTGCCGGTGCTGGGTATTTGTTACGGCATGCAAACCATGACAGAGCAAATGGGCGGCAAGGTTGAATCGTCTGATCACCGAGAATTTGGTTATGCGCAAATCAGGGCGCGTGGACATTCAAAGTTACTGGTGGGTATAGAAGATCATCTTTCTGCTGAAGGTTTTGGCTTGCTGGATGTGTGGATGAGTCACGGTGATCGTGTTGTTGACTTGCCCAAAGGTTTTGTGACGATTGCCAGTTCAGAGGGTGCGCCCATTGCCGGCATTGCCAATGAAGAAAAATCTTTCTATGCCTTGCAGTTTCATCCTGAAGTGACGCATACCAAACAAGGCGGACGCATTCTGTCTCGTTTTGTGTTGGATATTTGCGGCTGTGAAGCGCTATGGACGGCCAGTAATATTATTGAAGACAGCATAAATGCCGTACGCGAAAAAGTAGGCAGTGATCACGTTATTTTAGGCTTGTCTGGTGGAGTTGATTCGTCAGTGGTTGCCGCGCTGTTGCATAAAGCCATTAAAGATCAGCTCACTTGTGTGTTTGTGGATACGGGTTTGCTGCGCCTGCATGAGGGCGACCAAGTAATGGCCACTTTCGCTGAACACATGGGCGTTAAAGTTATCAGAGTGAATGCCGAGCAGCGTTATTTGGATGCTTTGGTGGGTGTTTCTGATCCCGAGCTGAAACGCAAAGTTATCGGCAATCTGTTTATTGAAATTTTTGATGAAGAGGCCGCGAAAATAGCCGATGCAAAATGGTTGGCTCAAGGCACCATTTATCCTGACGTGATTGAATCAGCCGGCTCTAAAAGCGGTAAGGCACATTTAATAAAATCGCATCATAATGTCGGTGGTTTGCCGGAAAATATGCTTTTAAAGCTGGTTGAGCCTTTGCGCGAATTGTTTAAGGATGAAGTCAGGCGATTAGGTTTAGAGCTGGGTTTGCCAGCCGACATGGTTTTCCGTCATCCGTTTCCGGGGCCGGGTTTGGGTGTAAGAATTTTAGGCGAAGTGAAAAAGCAGTATGCCGATTTATTACGTCAGGCCGATGCGATTTTTATTGAAGAATTGTATCGCCATGATCTTTACGACAAAGTCAGTCAAGCCTTTGCGGTATTTTTACCGGTCAAATCAGTGGGCGTGATGGGCGATGGGCGACGTTATGATTACGTGATTGCCATTCGTGCCGTCGAAACCATCGATTTTATGACCGCTCGTTGGGCGCATTTGCCTTATGATTTTCTTGATCTGATTTCCCGTCGCATTATTAACGAAGTCCCCGGCATTTCCCGTGTTGCTTATGATATATCGGGTAAGCCGCCAGCAACCATTGAATGGGAATAAGTCCAAACAGCGATGAAGCCTGGATGCGTTATGCCTTCAGGTTGGCACAACGCGCTGAACAACAGGGTGAAGTGCCCGTTGGGGCGATCGTTGTTAAAGATGATCTTTGTATTGCTGAAGGGTGGAATGCGCCCATTACAACGCATGACCCGACGGCGCACGCCGAGATGGTCGCGTTGAGAAAAGCGGGGCTGGCTTTGGAAAATTATCGTCTCTGTGATACTACGCTATATGTAACATTAGAGCCTTGTGTTATGTGTATGGGAGCCATCAGTCATGCGCGGATAAAACGTCTGGTTTTTGGCGCGTTTGACCCCAAGAGAGGCGCAGTTTGTCATGCGTTGAGCCTTAGCGATGCCAGTTTTTTAAATCATCGGGTTGACTGGGTAGGGGGCGTTTTAGAAATGGAATGTTCAGAATTGTTAAGCAATTTTTTTCGGGTCAGGCGTTAACGATAGAACACTAAAAAATTGTCCACGAAAGGCACGAAAAACACTAAAAAATAAAGACAATGGTTAAATCAGTGCTACCAATTTTAGACGGGACAAGCAAAAAGTCTTAACCGTCAATACGGTTGACTTAATGATAACGTTCGCTGAGCGGAGTCGAAGCGATTTGTCCGCTTCGACTCCGCTCAGCGAACGATTTAACCTTAAACTCCCGCCTTAAGTAGATAGCCAATGCACACAACATCAGTTATCGAATCAAGATTCCCGCCATTGTTTGTAGGTGTTAATCAGGGCATTGGTTGAGCAATCATGGCCGGTAATAACGTCATTGTTCTGAAGTTCGGGTAATATAACGCCGGCTAATATTTTGCCGAGTTCCACCCCCATTTGATCAAATGAATTTATGTTCCAGACGGCACCTTGAACAAAGATTTTATGTTCGTAAAACGCCAATAGCGAGCCTAATGTTTGGGGTGTCAATTTTTTAAACAGGAAAGAATTTGATGGTTTATTGCCGTCAAATACTTTGGAGGCCACCAAGACAGCATCTGTCTGCTCTGACGGTGTGAGTTTCTTTTTGACTTCCTCGGCGGTTATGCCATTGACTAGCGCTTCTGGCTGGGCAAGAAAGTTTGATATTAAAATATCATGATGTTTTGGTAGCTTGTAATGACTGTTTGCCGCCGCCAAAAAATCGCAAGGTATGAGTTTGGTGCCTTGGTGGATGAGTTGGTAAAAGGCATGTTGACCATTGGTGCCAGGTTGTCCCCAAATAATTGGGCCGGTGCTGTAGTCAACTTTACCACCCTGTAAATCAATGCTTTTGCCATTACTTTCCATGTCGCCTTGTTGAAAGTAATCGGCGAAACAGCGCATGGATTGATCGTAAGGCAGTAAGGCATGAGATTCGGCATTAAAAAAATTGTTATACCAAATTCCCAGTAAGGCCATAATTACCGGTATATTTTGTTCGTAAGGCGTGTTGCGAAAGTGACAATCTGCTTCATAAGCACCTTGCAGCAGTTCTTCAAAATTATCCATGCCGACATATAAGGCAATTGATAAACCAACGGATGACCAAAGCGAATAGCGACCGCCTACCCAGTCCCAAAATTCAAACATGTTGTTGGTATCGATGCCAAAGTTGGCGACATTTTCTGCATTCGTTGAAATAGCCACAAAGTGTTTGGCAATAGTAAGTGGGTCTTTTGCGCTATCAAGAAACCATTTTTTTGCAGAGGTTGCATTCATCATGGTTTCTTGGGTATTAAAGACTTTGGAAGCGATAATAAAAAGCGTGGTTTCTGCCGATAAGGACTTTAATACTTCAACAATATTGGCCTGGTCAATATTGGAGACATAATGCACTTTTAATGCGTTCGAGCTATAAGGCGCAAGTGCTGTTGAAACCATTTTAGGGCCTAAGCCGGAGCCGCCAATGCCAATGTTAACAATGTCGGTGATGGCTTTTCCAGTATAGCCTTTCCATTCGCCTGAACGAACAGCCGAGCAGAAAACTCGCATTTTGGCTAAAACCTGATTAATTTCCGGCATAACATCCTGTCCATCGACATAAACCGGAAGGTTGCTCTTATTGCGTAGTGCGGTGTGCAGGACAGCCCGATATTCGGTAGTGTTGATTTTTTCACCGGAAAATAGCGCGTTAATTTTTTCATTAAGCCCTGTATGATTAGCAAGGTCTATTAAAAAAGGTAATGTTTGATCTGTTATTCTGTTTTTGGAATAATCAAACAAAATCTCATTAAAATTAACTGAGAACTTGTTAAACCGGTTAATGTCTGCTTTGAAAGCATCGCGTAGAGAATTATTTTTGGTTTGTTCGTAATGGCTTTGTAAGGCTGTCCACGCTTTTGAGGTAGTCAAAGATGACATGTTTTTTTGGCTCCGTTTAAAATAAATTACCGTAAGTCTACGAAAATGACGCTAGGATAGCAATAGCGCAATGGGTGCATTATTATTTACTTATATATCGCCTGTTTTGGGCAGGTATCCTATCAATTCCTTTATTTAGGTGAGGTGGTGTGCTAGAGTTGGCATTGCTATGGGGTAGGTTAATAGCAAATGCAGCTTGTTTTTAATGAAAAAAAAGTTATATAGAGCACTAACAATTCATATAATAATAACTATGTATCAAAATTGGAAGGTATTATGAACAGAGTACAACTAATAAGAAAGAGTTTCCTGGGGCTTTTAGGATTGTTTTTTTCAGCAACCTTATGGGCGCATGGTGGTGCAGCAGGTACTGATACTGATCAGTGCAAATTTGAATTGCAACCAACGCACTGGATTCATTACACTGCTTATCAGCCTAGTGCGTATCCAGCGGAAGAATTTTGCGGTAAATTGCCCGGTTTAAACACCCTGACTCAACTGGTTTTCGATTACCAAGATATGAAATATAGAAATATGTTGGTTGAGTTTGAAGTAACCAAAGAACCTGAAGGCACGCGTGTATTTTTTCTACCTAGTGCAAAACATAAAAAAGGGTCGGTTAACTTAGAACTGAAAAATGGCGTGTCAGAACCGGGACAATACCTGATTCATATTACCTTGGTACCCGATCCGGCTGATACTGAAAATCGCACTCAAGGTGAGAGATTGGATGTACACATGGGCTTTAAGGCGGGTGGCGGTCAACAAGTAAGCAGAAATAGCATATTGTTGTACGTATTTGTCGCACTGGCAGGTTTGTATGTGCTGTATCTGTCAAATGCCGGTTTTAAACGCAAAGTCGACGAAGTCCTTACCAAAATTAAAAGCTGATACAAATTGATGTTACGCATTCGCTATGAACGATCAATTGCTTTATAAAATGATTGGTAAGGCGACTGCGTAACATCGATTAAACAGTTTGTGTGTCAAGCAGGTTTGATTATTTGAGCGGTAGCGCACTACCGGCAATTAATCCAAAAAGTACATTGATTATGTCAAGTAAAAGGGGAAACAAGTAATGGTGAAGTTATTGTCGGTTGGAGTGCTGATTGCTCTTTTTTCTGCGCCGGTCATGGCTCAGGACTATGAAGATCATGATAGTATGCTGATGGATCACGGTGATGGTCACTTGATGGACATGGCAGGCGGCATGGTTATGGGGCAAAATGCCGATACCTTGCCTGGTGGTTGCGATAGCATATCTGAAACCAAAGAAATTACCGTACATGCCGGGCATAAATATGCTGAAAAATTCCCGGGTAGAATGTTCGCATTTGATACGCAGGAATTTAATTTTAAGCCGTGTACAAAATTGACTGTCCATTTTATTAATGAGGACAATGTGCGGCATCAATGGATGATGCATGGGCTACCTAAGTATTTATACCCCAAAGGGATGTTTCATTTGGAAGCAACCGGCCCTTCAAAAATTTCAGGCACATTAATTTTACCCCCTGGCGATAAAACCTATCTGGTGCATTG
>CAIQND010000897.1 GCA_903873045.1 uncultured Methylococcaceae bacterium
ATTCCACCTTGGTATTGATAACGAACAGTTAGTTGTTCGCCTTTTTCATCAACGTGTCCTTGGCGCATATCGGTCAAAGTTAAAATTAAACCTTTATTAAGAAATGCCATTTCGCGAAAACGAGTAGATAAAATTTCAAAAGAAAAATCCGTGGTTTCAAAGATTTCTTTAGAGGGCCAGAAGCGAATCGTCGTTCCAGTTGCATTGGACGCGTCGCCTTTTTTTACTGGCGCAGTAGGGACACCTAATTTGTAATCTTGGTACCAAAAATTTCCATCGCGTTGAACAATTACTGATAAATCGGTACTCAGTGCGTTAACAACCGAGATACCAACTCCGTGCAAACCACCTGAGACTGAATATCCACCGTCGCCAAATTTTCCGCCTGCGTGTAAAACTGTGAGCACAACTTCAAGCGCGGGCTTTTTTTCAACTGGGTGCATGTCCACTGGAATTCCGCGGCCGTTATCGATTACTTCAACGCCACCATCGGCCATTAAAGAAACATTGATCTCGGTGCAATAACCAGCTAGCGCTTCATCAACTGAGTTATCGACGACTTCATAAACCAAGTGGTGCAGACCGCGCTCACCAGTGGAGCCGATATACATTCCGGGGCGCTTGCGAACAGCCTCTAGACCTTCTAGTACCGTGATGGCACTGGCGTCATAAGACTTCTCGGCCACGTGGTCTCCTTTAAAGCTTGTGCCCCTATATCGCGCTAGGGGGCTTCTGGAAGGGAAATTCCCTTCGGCATCCAATTATCTTAGTGGGAAAACCGGGATAGAAATACCCAAAATAAGCCTTGTATGTGGGTATAGCCGAACTTTGAGCGTGCGGGTGAGGGTTCCTAGTGGGTGATAGGTCTAACCGTAGGTATCTCGGACCCCGCGGGCATTTCTGATCGTCCGAACTCCTTTTTTCCAACTGGGGGCTTGAGGGCCGATAAAACGCAGCTTTTGAATCGTTGCGCCGGATGGATCATTTTGAATTGTTGTTAATAAATTATCGGCAACCAGAGTTAATTGTGTTGCCCAAGCAGTTGATGATGTTTGAATTGTTAACGTTGAATCTAAAATAGAAATTGGTGTCGCGTGTTGCGCAATTTCACTGCCAACAATTGTTGCCCAAGTAATAAAAAGATTTCCTTCAGCTAAACCGCTGTTCCATTCACGTTCTTCAATCATATTACTGAGTAATTCACCAATTAATTCTGGGTCGCCCACCTGTCCAACTGTTTTTGTCGGTGCAGGTTTGTTGGGTTTTCTTGTCACACCTGTTTTAAATGTCTTAAAAAGATCAAGAGCTAAGTCGCGCTTTGTCATTAACTCTTTCCTTTCTTAACAACGCCGGGTGTCACATAAAACTTTTGTGTGAGTAACTCTGCTGGTAAATCACTTTCAACTGCAGTAGTAATAATTGTTTGCTCAGCTATTTGGGTTGCAGACATTAGTTGTTTACGGCGAGATGTATCAAGTTCTGCAAAGACATCATCTAAAATAAGGATTGGTTCTGATCCTTCACTCTTTAAAAGATTAAAAGATCCAATACGAAGTGAAATCGCCATTGACCAGGATTCACCGTGGCTGGCATAACCTTTTGCTGGAAAATCTCCGATTTGTAGATGTAGGTCATCGCGGTGTGGTCCAATTAAAGAAACCCCGCGTTCAATCTCTTGATATGCCACTTCCTCTAATCTCTTTGTTAAAACTTCAACATTGTTCTCAAAACTATTGGAGACACCCTCACTGCTGCACTTATATGAAATAGAGGCTGGTTTAACTTCATTTAAGTTTGCATAATTCTTTGCAACCCAAGGATTTAAAGCCTCTACTAGCGCAATTCGATCTGCAGTTAACTGCGCTCCAAACTTAATTAATTGTTCATTCCACGGCAGCAGCGCACTGGCTGAAGAACGGGTCTTTAATAAGGCGTTGCGCTGTTTAACTACTCGCTCATAATCAGCGATAACCCCAGCCATTCGTGGTGTGCGGGTAATTAAAAGGCGGTCGAGGAAATCTCGCCGCCCGCCAGGCTCGCCACGGACTAAATCAAGATCTTCAGGGGAGAAATAAACTATTTGGCATGCTCCTAATATTTCGCGTTGGCTACGTGTGGGGTTGCCGTTAATACGTGCACGGTTAGCTTTACTGGCGTTAATCTCTAGATCGATATTTAAAACACGATCATCGCGTTCGATTTCGGTGCGAATAATTGCTTGTTG
>CAIQND010000898.1 GCA_903873045.1 uncultured Methylococcaceae bacterium
GTAAATTTCAATAAAAATACTGATGTCAATTACTACCATGCTTATAAAGAATTTGACGCTGAGCCTAATACTCTTTACAGAGTGTCTGTCAATGTCCGTACTACTGATATTAAAGGGGGGAAAATTGGGATAGCTGTCGAAGACAGCAGAGGCTGGAAAGAAATGCACGATCAGCCAGCGAATATATTCCTTACAGGAACGAACCCCTGGACTTTAGTAACAGTTGAATACAGAACCGTTGCTGATGCAAAAAAAATGCGTTTAATCGCCCGTCGAATAAGTGGTGAAGGGTCAATATCAGGTATCGCTGAATTTGGTGCCTTTTCAATAGAAAAAATCACACAAAATTTAGGTACCGTGGAATCAGTAGTGGGTACCGCATCTAAAAGCGAGGATGGGAAAGAGCTTTATCTGGTGCTCATTAATAAAAACCTGAATAACCCCGTAGACACCTCCATCCAGATTAATGGTAATTTCCGTTCTGTGCTGGCTGAGTCGCTTATCGGCTCATCGCCACTATCAACAAATCTTGAAGCGGAAAAAACTGATCATGTGAAAATTATCCCGCTCTTGATGCAGGAAGCCAAAGTGGGCATTGTAACTATACAATTACCAGCCTCTTCCGTAACTGGCATTAAGTTAGCGCGGCGTTAGAATTTAAATTTCTGGCATTCTTCATAGAAGCTGAAAAGTAGTTGACATTTTTTTTATCACAAAAAATGCTAATAATATCTGTAGATCGGGTTAGGCGCTAGCCGTAACCCGACACAGATACTTCGATTTGTCGGGTTACGTTGTCGCTAACCCGACCTATGCGATGTTAATTGCAAAAAGTGTAAATCGAGGAGTAAAGGTTGCCAAAATTCTGCATGATAATTCATCGAGACTAAATACGCACTTATTTTTTCAGTGGTGTTTAGGCAACCAACTTGTAAGTAATATTTCATACTCAGCCAGTACCTTTTCCCAAGTAAAATTTTCATCGAAACGCTTCCGCTCATCTTGCCCCATTTGTACAAATTTTTCGAATGAAGCCAAAGACTCTTCCAGCACACTCTCAAACTCGTCAGCACCCGTAAAATAAGCGGCAGATGAACCTGCAACCCAGCGATTGAAAGGATTATTATGAGCGATAACCGGATTACCGGCTCCCATTGCTTCAACCAACGAAGGATTGGTACCGCCAACCTGATGTCCATGAATATATGCAGCGCAATGAAATCGGATTGCACTCAGCACTGTTTTATCATAGATAGCGCCAAGAAAACACACTTCATCGCTTGCTGCATCTTTTACTGCCCGATGAAAAGCATTTCCCTCCACATCATAATGACCAAGAACCACCAACTTTACACCACGATGTTTACGTGAAAATCCGCTAACTACTTCTAATATAGAGTTTTCAGGTTCAGCTCGCGCAATCAGGGTCAAATATCGTCCCGGCTCCAAATAAAAAGCTTCTACAGTTTCCTTTGCAGCCTCATTAATCCGCTCGGCACCATAGGGTATCATGGTAATCTTGTCACTCGAAACGCGTGACATCAGATGCTTTTTGATATCAGGATGATCTGCAATAAGGTGATTACCCAGCCAACATCCAGCCCATTCATTAAGATAAAACCAAGCTTTTGGGACATTGCCCCATTTCTGGCGCCTCCACTCGATACCATCCATATTAATAATATTGGTTACACGCTTAATGCGCATCCAGATACAAAAAATTGCGGTATTATAGCCCAGTGTCAACGTTAAATCGGTTTTACGAGCCGCATGTAGCTTTGCTCTAAAATCGAAAACAATGGTACCAAAAGCCCCTTTTTGACGTACGGGGATATGCACCCGATGCACACCATGCCAATCATCTTCATGTATTGAGCCTTCACCATCCTGTTGGCAATATACAGTAATTGACCATCCCCGTTCTACAAGATAAAGCGCCAAATTTTCGGCAAAAGTTTCAAAACCACCATGTGCCGCCGGTATGCCGCGTGTTCCGAGAATTCTTAATTTTTTCATCACTTATCCTTTAACTCCTAATTCTTTGTATAACGCCAAGATCGCCTCAATATAACGCTGGCGACTGAAGTTTTTTTCTACATAATCACGCCCAACTTGACCCATAGACATAATCATCGAATTATCCGCAGCAATAACTGTTTGCAGGCATTCAGCTAAATTTTCTACATTCTGACTTTCAAATGTCCAGCCAGTTTCGCCATCAACGATCATCTCTGGAATTCCGCCGATCCTTGCTCCAATCACCGGCTTTCCTAAAGCGTAACTTTCAAGTACACTCATTGGCGCGTTCTCATACCATTCTGAAGGTAACACTACTGCTCGTGAATCTCTCACCAGATCATGCAGCTCAGAGCCCGTGCGATATCCCAGAAACTCAATCGCCCCTCCGACCTGTGCAGCTAGTGTTTTTAATTCAGCCTCAACCGGACCAGTGCCAACAATTTTTAGCAACACACCCGACTTGGCCGCTGCACGTATCAACGTACCCACGCCTTTTTCAGGAGCCAGTCGCCCAAAGTAGAGAAAATAATTGCCCGGTGTAAATTGCGGTTCAAACTTTGTCACATCAACGTAGTTTGGAACATAAACCAACTTCTCGCGCGGCCAGCCCCATTGCACAAACTTTTCAACGAAGAATCGACTAGGTACTACCACGCGATCCATATTTTTTCGGTAGGTATCCAAATAACGATGCAACCCACTTTCAACCGCTACGATTGCACTGGCTGCCAAGGAGTTTCTGACACAGCGGTGTTTTATCACATTCCACACACTACCATGATTACAGAGTTCACAGATACCTTCGGAATTGAGCATCTTATAGGCAGGGCAGGCGATCTTAAGATCGTGTGCTGTCATTACTATTGGAATCCCTTCATTCTTCAGTACTGGAATAATTGCAGGCGAAAGGTGATGGTAAATACAATGTAAGTGTGCGACATCGGGCCGATAATCTTTTATCAAGCGCCTTAACTTCCGCTGTGCTTCGAAGGAATAAATGACTTTTGATGCCATAGAAACCTTTTGTGATAATGAATACGCATAGCCAAACTCAATTTCATCTACGAAATACTCAGACCACAACGTGGGCAAATTCTTCGGGTGATGCATGGAAAAAAAAGCATTACGCCATCCTTCGGTTTCCATTAGTTCGGCATGTTCCAGATAAACAACATCTGATCCACCCCGCCGATAATGGTAGTTATTAACACTTAAAATATTTGACATTAGAACCCATATTAAAAAAACGGCTACCCACTTAAGCCGGGACAATTTAAGGTTAACCCGTTCGCTGAGCGAAGTCGAAGCGGATAATTCGCTTCGACTTCGCTCAGCGAACGGTCTCGGGCGCATCCGCTACTTGGGGGACACAAGTCACTTTGCTCCTTCTCCAGCGGGAGAAGGTTGGGATGAGGGATTAAATAAGGATTTTCTCCACTTTAATTTCCCCTCTCCCAACCCTCTCCCGCTGGAGAGGGCTTTAAGTAACTGAGCAACCCAATCTTTTAGTCGCTCCCCCAA
>CAIQND010000899.1 GCA_903873045.1 uncultured Methylococcaceae bacterium
TAAGCCGGGACATTTTTTTGTAGGGGCAGGCTTTACGCCTGCCCTTTAATGCCACGATGTTAGCAGGGCAACCGCAAGGGATTGCCCCTACAAGACAAAGATATCGTTACATAAAATGGCCATCCACGTAAGCCGGGACAAGCCGTAAGGCTTAGCTTTAAACTGCCCCGTCTTATATGAGTAGTCTGGCAAATTGCCAGTCGGGTTAATGAAAGGCTTCTTATGAAAGCCCTAAAACATCCTGCATATCGTAAAGTCCGTTGGGTTTGTCATGCAACCAGACCGCAGCCCTAATAGCACCGTTGGCAAAAGTCATACGACTGGTGGCTTTATGGGTAATTTCCACGCGCTCACCTTCATCTGCAAACATCACCGTATGTTCACCGACGATATCACCCGCGCGAATGGTTGAAAAACCAATGGTTTTTCTGTCCCGTTCGCCGGTAATGCCTTCGCGGCCGTAAATTGCACAGTCTTTTAAATCCTGCCCCAAGGCATCGGCAATCACTTCACCCATACGTAACGCAGTGCCTGACGGTGCATCGACTTTGTGTCGGTGATGCGCTTCAATGATTTCAATGTCGGTATAGTCGCCCATGACTTTAGCGGTCATTTCCAGCAATTTAAGCGCCAAATTGACACCTACACTCATATTGGGCGCAAGCACTATCGCCACGTCTTTAGCGGCCTCGGCAATCACTGCCTTTTGTGCAGCGCTATAACCGGTGGTGCCTATGATAATTTGTTTACCGGCTTGCCGACAGGTTTCTATAAAAGCCATTGACGCGTCGGGACGGGTAAAATCAATGAGCACATCAAATTGATCAAGCACTGACGCTAAATCAGCAACGACTTTAATACCCAAGGTTCCAATGCCCGCCAATTCACCGGCATCTTTGCCTATTGCATCACTACCGGGACGTGAAGCGGCAACGACGAACGCTGTTTTATCAGCCAGCACCGCAGCCTTGATTAAGCAGTGCCCCATTCGACCGGATGCACCGACTACCGCAATACGTATCATGATTTATCCCGTCAGTTTGTCAAAAAAGTTTTTTACACCGTCAATCCAGGAATGTTCTTGGGGACTGTGTTGTTTACCACCACTTGACAAGGACTCGCCCAACTGTGCAATCAATGTTTTTTGTTCTTTGGTTAGTTGTACCGGAGTTTCAATTTTTACTTTGCACAATAAATCACCTACCGGCCCACCTCTAACCTGTTTAACACCTTTGCCGCGCAATCTGAATGTTTTCCCGGTTTGTGTTTCAGGCGGAATAGTCAGTTTTACCTCACCATCCAAGGTAGGCACTTGTATGACATCACCTAAACAGGCGGTCGTAAAGTTGATGGGCACTTCACAAGATAAGTTGGCACCATCACGGGTAAAAATGTCATGGTCTCTTACCCGGATCTCAATATAAAGATCACCGGACGGGGCACCACGTTCTCCGGCCTCGCCTTCTCCACTCAGGCGTATACGATCACCGGTATCGACACCCGCAGGGATTTTGGCCGACAAGGTTTTAGTTTCCTGAACGCGCCCTTGACCATTACATTTGCCACAGGGGTCTTTAATTTGCTTGCCGGTTCCACGGCACGTAGGACAAGCCTGCTGCACAGAAAAGAAACCTTGTTGCATACGGACTTGACCATGGCCATGGCAGGTGGTGCAGATAATCGGACTTGAACCTTTTTTGGCTCCCGATCCCTTACACTCGCCACAACCGACCAGTACGGGAATACGGATTTTGGTTTCTGTTCCGGCAACCGCTTCTTCCAGGCTTATTTCCAGGTTATAACGTAAGTCAGAACCACGCTGCGCACCGCCACGTTGGCGTCCGCCGCCGCCTCCAAAAATATCGCCAAAGACATCGCCAAAAATATCACCGAAACCTTCGGCACCGGAACGCCCGCCGCCCATGGAAGGATCAACGCCGGCATGGCCAAACTGGTCATAAGCTGAACGTTTTTTGGGATCTGACAAAATTTCGTAAGCTTCTTTAATTTGCTTGAATTTAACTTCAGCAGCTTCGGGGTTGTCAGCGTTTCTATCAGGATGAAACTTCATCGCCATAGAGCGATAGCTTTTCTTTATTTCTGCATCACTGGCGTTTCTATCAACGTTGAGCAGTTTGTAAAAATCTTCTTTTGTGGCCATGTTTCAATCCGCTCCTAAAGGGGTGCTCAGGAGATAAAGCATTGCTGCGAGGTTATAAGTAGCCGCGCACAATGAGAGCGCGGAATAAATGGGTTTTTTATTCTGCATCGTTCCTATGAGAAAACATCTGCATAACGATTTTTAAAGTGAATCAACTATTCGTTTTATCAGGATAAAAATTGTCGTCTAATAATTGGTTTTCGCTGTATAAGCATTGTCTTGGAAAGCAGGACAGTCCAGTTTCTTTAACGGCAACTTCCCGAGCTTTAGGATAGGATCTAAGCATCGCATCCGGTATTTTATTCCTTAAGCTAGGGACATCTTCCAGCAAAAATGATACTTGTGCACGCTGTTCAATAATCGAGCTTAACCAGCTATTGCCTTGCGTATCCGGCTGATATTGCCATTTTAACAAGTGCGCTATCAAAATAATAAGGCGACTAATTAACTCGCGCTCATCTTTTTTTGCCATGCCCTCCAGTTCTTCTATAAGATTAGCCGCATCAATTTCGTTGAATCGTGAGTCTTTTAGTAAAGCAACGTGATGTTGTATCCATGAATAAAAGTCTTGTTCGTAGAGGGTTTGGATATTCATTAGCGTCCTGTCATACATAACAAAGTTGATTTACGCGTTAGCATAACCCAACTTTCATCTTTTAGTCATCAAGATAGAAACAGCGTTACAAGCGCTGTTTCGCTTTAAGGCTTCATTCGATCTTTATAAGGAATCGATCTTTGTTTTTATTCCACCAACCGGCTTTGAGATCTTCATCAAGATTCATTATATCGTCTTGAGTCACTTGGCTTTTGGAAATTAATTCCTTAAGTCGCAAGGTTTCAATCAATCTAACCAATTCGGGAACACTTAAAAATTCTTTGGAAAATGTTAAGTTAACTATTTCGTTAGTGGTTTGATAGCTTAACATTTTAGCCTCTTTTTTATTATGGGTAACCTTCGCTAAATCCATAAACAAGCATCTTTTCCTGATGCTTCATGTAAAAAGCAGATTGA
>CAIQND010000900.1 GCA_903873045.1 uncultured Methylococcaceae bacterium
TGCCGGAGCGCTGATTAGCGCGGTGGTGCTGGCTATTTTAGTGCAGATAGTTGAGTTTATGTGTACATCAGGCTTTCCTGCGCTGTACACCCGAATACTGACATTGAGGCAATTAGACAGCATAAGCTATTACAGCTATTTGCTGCTTTATAATGTGGCTTATATGTTCGATGACGTTATTATTTTAGCGATAGGCATCATCACCTTAAGTCAGCGGCGGCTTCAGGAAAAGGAAGGTCGATGGCTTAAATTAATCAGTGGATTGGTGATGGTAGGGCTGGGTATCTATTTAATCGTAGCGCCGACTTAAGGTATTATTTTTCCACTATCATTTAAAATTAAGCCAACTTCCCAGCCGCGCGGATTAATGCTTTTTTAAGTTCATCATCATTAGTTGCCAAAGGCAAACCTTCACGCAAAGCTAATTCCAGATAAGAAGCATCATAGGTTGATAGCCTAAAGCGCCGGGCTATTTGCAACGTATCGCCTAACGCCTGCTGATTGGAACGGGTCATCGATTTCGATAGCCATATCATGTAATATTCCTAAAAACTCGGCACTCCTAGCCTCTTGCAATAAGCCTTTAGATTCTGCTCTAACAATGACATTTCCCACTTCAAGACCCCACACGAAAGGCACTACCGCTGTATTATCTTCTTGCGCCAACAGCTTAAGAATTCGTGCCGAATAATCAAGCGCATTCTGAGTTCCATCGACAAATAACCAGCGCATCACAACTGAATTATCCAAAACAAACCGCATCAATCGCGCCCGTCTTCAATTAACGCCTTAATATCAACACCCGAAATAAGAGGCTTATCCTGTATAAATTGCATTCTCTGAGCGGCTTTAGCACCATTGTTAGCTCAGTTCCTGGTGGAACAAGATCAGCAACGTGTTCACCTCGATTGGTAATATGAAATGCCATACCAGAACGTGCTTTTCTCAATAATTCAGAAAAGTTTGTTTTAGCATCATAAGCACCAACATCACTATAAATAGTCATACCAACCCCTTAAAATAAAAAAAACAAGTACACCAGTATATAGACCAGTTAAGAAATAACAAAAAGCAATCTTACCTGGAAAAGCAAGAATAGCCAGACGATGTCGGCTTGGTGTTCAAAATGTTCCCAATGTGGTTTGTTCAGGTTACTGTCCACAAGTGCTTTCTCGTTGGCTGATGCTACTCCCTAAAAAATCTTAAGCTATGACATGACTGGAAAACAACAGTAAAATAATGCCAATGACTACAATCCAAAAAATAATATGCTTTACTTTTTTCATGACGTAGACCTCCTGAAGTTAAGGATAATGATAAAACAGGTCATTCAGATGGCGACTGACTGCTTCGGTGTCACTTTTTCTCCATTCAAGTCCGGAAATATTCTGCCAGCGATCTACTTCGGTTATCAGGCTTTTCCAGTCAGTCACGCTTTTCTTTTCTCGCCAGTGTATCTGCTGGGTATGACATTGCAGGCAATGATTTTCGTAAAGCATCGCTCCCCGATAAGTATCATTCGTGAGGCCATTCTCGGCAAAAGTAGCGGGTATGCTGAGGATAAAAATACATACACACTTAAACCAATATCCAATCATTTTAATCTCCAGTGCGGTATTAATGATTAAGGTGAAATAAAGCGGGGCGACTTTAAAAAATGAAAAAATGTTATCTGTTCCGCTTTAGGTTGATAGCCAAAAATCAATAGTCCTATCTTTAAGAATCCTTGGGTAGCAGTGCTTCCGCATTACGTTTAGCCAGTGAATCAATAACAGCGCTTAATGAACCTTTAGTTTGAATTTCCTCGTTAAAGCTGGCGCGGTAGTTAGTTACCAGACTGACGCCATCAATCATAATATCGTAAACTTTCCATTGCCCCCTGCTCAGTAACATCCGGTAATTGACATCAACAGGTTGTTGCCCGGATTGTATAACCTTGGTTTTTACGATGGCTTTTGTCGGTTCATTTGATATTTCAAGAGGTAATAAATCTATTGACCAGTCGTTATACTCCACAAAAGCTCTGGAGTAGGTTCTTACCAACAAGGTCTGAAATTCATGTTTAAAACGCTCTTGTTCTACTGTCGTTGCTGTTTTCCAGTGCTTCCCTAAAACTAACGGCGCGATTTTGTCGAAATCCGTATGGGGATCAATAACGCCATTAACAAATTGCGTCACTTGAGCAAAATTACTAATAAAGGCTTTATCCTTTAGTTTTTGCTTTATTTGGTCAGAAACACTTTGTATAACTTGTTGCGGGGGGTGTAACTCCTCCGATAACCCTTTAGTGATGGGCATTAAGCAGATTAATAGTGTAAATAAAACCGATAGTGTGTAGTGCTTAATTTGATTTTGCATAATTATCCAGTTAAACCGGCTAGCTATCACCGCTTATTTATTGTATAAAACTAGGATTTTGGAATCGTAATGGTCAACACGCCATTAGCATATTCGGTAGTCATTTTGGCGGCATTAGCAAAACCAGGTAAGGTTAATGCTCTTTGAAATTGACCCGCAAAACGCTCCCGATATTGGTATTTACTCTTTTTATTATCCGTTTCATTTTGCCTGCGTTGCATTTCTTCGTAAGGATTTCGTGGTGGGTCTTTAAAAAACTCATCATCGAAACCGAGCTTGGGGTGTGTTGCCGGATAAATTTCCACGCAGGACTGTTGAAACTATGAGAATTGAACTGGGGGAGTTTTTTTGTGAGTTGCCTAATAGTCGTCTTTTCTTGCTACAGAATAAATTCTTGTTCTGCCTCAAACCAGTCATCAAGTTCGTGACCCGACTCGAAACCTCTATTTTCTGACTTGTAATAAGCAATTTCCGCAATTCTGGCATCACGATTCGGAAGAAATATGGTATCGCCTGATGCTTCAGAAGCTGAATTGACTTTGTTTTTAGTTTTTAACGACATCGTACACCTCTATTTTAGATTAATTAGCGGTCAGCCTTTAATGACCACGGTAAAAACAACATGAACCCTAAGCACAGGAATAAATCGGAAAAAATGAGTATTTACTTTCAATCGCCAAGGATGAGGCAGCATCAATTAGCAAGGTTGGGCTTACACTTTAATGGAGTCATTAAATCTGTCCACGACAGTAGTTTGATTAACCCGCTACCCCGCTATGAAAGTGTCTGCTCCCAGTCATCCAAATTTAATCTGAATAGTTAAATCATCTTAACATTCAATCCACGGTGATAAAAATATATGATTTGAGGTGAAAAAACAATACGTATAAATACTTATTTTAAACAACCCATAAACAAGTTGCTCTGCGGCTTTGCACCCTTGACTTGGGGTATCAGTGATGGCAGATTCAGCTCCCCGTCTCTTTTTCTTCGTGCCTTTATGGTGATTTCTTATGGCTTGCATAACATGAGTTAGGTATGATGGTTTTTTTGAATTCGTGTACTGCTCATGTCTTTTATTAATACTCTACAACCCGAACTTGATAAACTCCCTGATGAGTTACGTATTTCTGTAGCCGCTACGCTAAAGCAATGGCATGAACAGTGGGTCGAACTTAATCTCGATTTTCATCCGACACCGGAGATTACAGTCTCCATGCCCAAGGTGTGGTGCTCCAGTTTGTTTATTTCTGAAAGCTGTTTACGGCGATCAGAGATACTGGTTGATTTGGTTAATTCAGGGGATTTATTAACGATTTATAATAGCCACCGTTATCAAGACAAGCTGGCGGCTCTGCGGATTGATAACGAAGTTGAGTTAATGCAAAAATTGCGGCATTTTCGGCGACGGGAAATGATCAGGATTGCGTGGCGTGATTTGGCTGGCTGGGCACCGCTATCTGAAACGCTGGCTGAGGTGTCCTGGCTGGCGGATGCCTGCATTCAATACGCGCTGGCTTTTCTTTACCGCCAAGCTTGTGAAAAACGCGGTACACCGTTGCTTGCTGATGGCAGTCCCCAACAGATTATCGTATTGGGTATGGGTAAGTTGGGTGCCTATGAATTAAATTATTCTTCCGATATAGACCTGATTTTTGCTTACGCAGAAAACGGTGTATTACCGGATAGAAAAGAAACCAGCTACAGCGAGTTTTTTACACGACTGTGTCAAAGTCTGGTCAAAGTGCTGGATGAAATAACGGTGGACGGTTTTGTGTTCCGTACCGATATCCGCTTAAGGCCTTTTGGCGATAGCGGCCCCATTATCATGACGTTTGATGGTATGGAAAACTATTATCAGACCCAGGCACGGGAATGGGAGCGCTATGCGATGGTTAAGGCACGTCAGGTCGCCGGTGACTTTAATACCGGCGCACAACTGATGGCAATGCTAAAATCTTTTGTTTATCGGCGTTATCTGGATTATGGCGCGTTTGAAGAACTGCGTTCTTTAAAGCTACAGATTACCCAGGAATTAAGACGTAAAGACCGTATGGATAACGTTAAACTGGGGCCGGGTGGCATACGCGAAGTTGAATTTATTGGCCAGGCTTTTCAGTTGATTCGCGGTGGTAATGAAAAGGCGCTGCAAACGCGCGGTATTCTGGATGTCCTGACAATTCTTGGCGAGCTGGAATTATTGACGCCAAACGATGCCGCACAGTTAATTCAATCTTATTGTTTTCTGCGTAGGGTGGAAAATCATATCCAACAATATCAAGACCGACAAACGCATGACTTGCCAACCGCGCCCTTAGTGCAAGCATTACTGGCTTATTCGCTGGATTATCCGGACTGGAACCATTTTAAAAACGAATTGGATACGGTAAGAGAGCAGGTACATGCGGTATTTGATCAAGTTTTCTCTCTCTCCCGACAGACCGTAAAAGATCAGCATAGCCAACTGATTTGGACGTGCACCGTGGATGATGCCGAATTACTGGACAGCTTGCGTTGGTATGGGTTTCAACAGCCCACTGAAACGCTGGCGGCTATCAAGCACTTTAAAAATGCACCGTCAATCCGGCGCTTAACCGCGAAAGGTGCCAAGGTGCTTGACCGGTTAATGCCGCCATTAATTGAGGCGATGCAGCAAGTTGATAACCTTGATGAAACCTTAAAACGTATTCTGGGATTATTTGAAGCGGTTGCCGGCAGAAATGTTTATTGGTCTTTGCTGGCTGAAAACCCCGATGCGTTGTCTCAAATGATTCGCTTGTCCTCCGCCAGTCCGTGGATTTGTGACTATTTATCATTGTACCCGGTGTTATTTGATGAATTACTGGATACGCGCACCTTGTATGAGCCGCTTAAAAAAGGCGATCTTGATGAACAGTTGGCTGGTTTATTAGACGCTATTGACGTACAAGATCTTGAGCAATTGATGATAGCTCTGCGGCAATTTAAACAGTTAAATATGTTAAGAGTGGCCGCCGCTGATATTATGGGTGCAATCCCTCTCATGGTGGTCAGTGATTATTTAACCTTCATAGCCGAAAGCATCGTGACTCAGGTCGTTGAGCGGGCGTGGCTTATGCTGACCGAAAAACACGGTAAGCCGTCAGGCAGCGATAATAATCCCAAAGGATTTGCCGTTATCGGCTTTGGCAAGTTGGGCGGTATCGAGCTGGGTTACGGGTCTGATCTGGATATGGTTTTTTTGTATGATTGCCCGGATGGCAATGCCATGACCGATGGCGGCAAACCGATTTCCTGTGCCCAATTTTATGGCCGCTTGGGGCTAAAGGTTCGGCATATTCTGGATACCAAGCTGTTGTCGGGTATACTCTATGAAGTTGATATGCGTTTACGTCCCAGCGGCGATTCCGGTTTATTGGTCACGCACATTAATGCTTATGAAGATTATTTAAAAAATCAGGCGTGGACATGGGAGCATCAGGCTTTGGTCAGAGGCCGGTTTATTGCCGGTGATGCCCGCTTAAAAGCCCACTATGAGGCCATTCGACGCAGAATATTAAGCTTGCCCAGAGACGTGGCATTATTAAAAACTGAAGTACGTGAAATGCGCGAAAAGATGCGTGGTGCCTTGGCAACGAAAGAATTAAATAAATTTGACTTAAAACAAAGCAAAGGCGGTATTGCTGATATCGAGTTTATAGTACAATTTGGGGTTTTAGCGCAAGCAGCAAAAAATGAAGCCTTGACCACTTATACGGATAATGTCAGGTTGCTTGAAGGCTTGCAGGAAGACGGCTTTATGTCCCAAGCGGAAGCAGAAACTCTTAAAGCGGCTTATTGCACTTATCGTGATACCGGTCACAAACTGGTTTTACAAGGCGAACGAGCCGTAATCAATGAGGCTGAAGTGCTTGAATTGAGCAAACAAGTTGAGCAGATTTGGCATAAATATATGGAATAAACGACTACCAAATTTATGGCTACAGTCGCAGTAGCCTTGATGTGACGCAGTAGAGCCGAGGATAATCGGGGCTGGTAAATCTTCGATTCCGCTTTGCTGCATTGAGGCTACTTGCTCATGATATGGCGGATAATCACCATTAAAATAACGCATGAAACAAAAAATAATTTCATCGGCAAACAAAAAAATACTTTTCTTGCCTCATGCTGTTAAACAAATGTCACGACCCGATAGAATGATTTCCACGAAAGAAGTAAGAGACGCAGTATTGTTTGGTGAAATAATTGAAGAATATCCAGACGACCAAAGAGGTCAAAGTTGCCTGGTTTTTCACACCAAAGAAAATCGTGTTATTCATGTTGTTTGTGCGCCTAAGACTGAATATTTGACTATAATCACCGCCTATTTACCCGTGCCTGATCAATGGTCATCGGATTTTAAAGTTAGGAGATAAGATGGAATGTTTTCATTGTAAAGGCAGCATGATAAAAAGTTATGCTCCATTTAGTGCAGACCGTAATGGCTATCATATTTCATGGGAATCCGTTCCGGCTTGGGTATGTACACAATGTGGAGAGGCTTTTTTTGAAGAAAATGAAATCAATCATATTCAAACGGCATTACAAAAAATTGATCATGAAACGTTGGCATTAACATCAAAAGTCGCCTAAGCAGATGCTGTGTAACTATTCAGTCCCCCCTCTTTGAAAAAGAGGGGTTAGGGGAAATTTTATTAGATAAATCCCCCTCAATCCCCCTTTTTCAAAGGGGGAGGTGAATATTTACGATGCTGCTGGCTACTGTTGATGATGCGAGTGCCATCGCTTTTAAAGATATCTGAAGTAAA
>CAIQND010000901.1 GCA_903873045.1 uncultured Methylococcaceae bacterium
CATTGCGAGTCAAAGATGAAACAGGCAGATGGGAAAAACGGACACCAGCCATGGCAGCTAAACTATCCGATCATATTTGGTCGACTCAGGAGTGGATTTCGTACCCCGCGCGACCGTGTATGTCAACGTGAGGCACGACCCAACAACGGGCTGTCTCGGGGAATCTGGAGAAAAGGCTTTTATATCATTGAGCAGATTGTTTATTACAAGCTATATGAATGGCTATTTAAGTAATTCGATCCGTGTCATGTTTCCGGCTGCATATTCACAATACCAAGCAATACGACTACTACAATTTGTCACGGAAAGGGCCATCGCAACAACGCAAGCTAAGTTAGAAAATGATCTTAGATCTTTACAACCTATCGTATGGCCCACGGAAGCCGATAAAAAGCGGGCCTTTGCTATCATTCGGAAAGATGAAGTTACTATTAACAAATGGGGTAGAGAAGCGAGAGAAGAAGCATATAAGGGCATTAACTGGATCCACAAATGGAATGCGAATGGGGATTCAAGTCACGATTTTCGCCCTGGGCCTGCCTATGGTCAACTAAAAACCATCTCAAGTCTGGGATGGTTGCAGCGGCAATATTGACTGCGGTGGAATCAGGTATTACCTGTTGTGGCCTAATCTGTCAGTCAACCGGATCTGCGCGGAAAGTCATGTTGGGCAACGAAAATATGTTGCCCAACATACTGTCATTTGATTTTGATTTCATTGTGAAAAGAGATTTTGTAACTCGATATCAATAGCTTCTTTACTTGGCTGATCGATCATTAACAATGTACATTCAATTGTCTTTAAGCGATTTAGTATCCCCGATTTATTAAATATCGCCGCATCAGGAAAAGGCTGCGCTTTACCAGCTAGCATGTAGAATAAGATGATAATCTCGTATCGTGTTAATTGTGAGTGAATATATTTAATAAACAAGTCTCTATTACATGATCCTTCTGCAAACTCAACAACAAATAGCAAAGTAGAAAAGTATCCATCAAGAAATTCACCGTGTTTTATTAATACTCGATCAAGAGCTGCTTCATAGCTATTCTTGCGCTTACTATAGGGGATTTTATAAAAATAGACGCTACCTATTTTTCGTAGCGCCTCTCGTATTGGTTCTGACTCAAAACCGCTAGAACTAATGTAGTTTTTTAGTATTTCCCAACGAATATTGAAGTCATTAGTCGAAGTAATGTTCCTAATAAATTCAGAACGAGCCTCTTGAATTTCTTGAAGATCGGCATTCCCGTGAATTGCTATAAACAGTTGGAAATATTGAGTATCATTGAGATCCTCTGGTGAATTACAAAGCAGTAACCGTGCAATATCAACAGACTCTGAAGAAAGTTCTTCGTAAAATATATCAACAATATGTTTGAGTATTTTATGTGCTGACAGATTATCTTCACCTACTCTAACAATGCTACTATTGATTCGGTTTTGCAATGAATCAAAGAGTTTAAAAAAGACAATATCTTCATTTTCGCGTTTGAACTGCTCTCGTGTCAGAAAAGTTGAGTACACTACGATTATTAGAGCCAAACTTCCATAAACACCGCTTAAATACGAACCAAACTCTGCCCAACGTAAAGGCTCTGTTGAAAGAGAGGCATGGAAACGAAAAAAATACAGGATAATAGGAGACAGAAAAGCAATTGCGATGGCAAGGAATATTCCTGATTTTTTCATAGAGTTAAGTGAGAAACAAGAGTTATGTTTACTGTTAAGGATAACATCAAACTTAACTGGCAAACACTAGGCAATTAACTCTTTTTAAGTTTGTATCTCTGATTCTTGGGGGTATATGTTCGATTGTAGGAATTGTTCAACATTGATCGACTGCAATAATATATAAACCAGTCAATCCAAGTAAATGTGAAACAAGACCTGTCAGGCTCGATTTCTGACGATCAAAAAACATTAATTCACCTACTGCCAGTACATCCCTACTTCCCCCAAAAAAAAGCCCCACGACCTAAATCATGGGGCTTTAGCCCTAACAACCAACAACCCTTAGCTATAAACCGGCGGTACTGCGCCCGGCATATCAGCCAAGCCCAACAAACTCAAGCCGTATTGCAGGATAAAGAACACTTCGCCGTCGGTGATGGGAGTGCCTGCGCCGCCGCCGGCAACGGTTTGGTAAACATCATTGATCACCGGCACGATGTCATCGGTTGCCGCTTCCCAGGCCGCTTTTTCGGGTGCGGTCAGCCTGGTAGGCCGGAATAAGGCTTTTCGGGCGTAAGCGAGAACAAGCGTTTCCGGCACATATCACACGAATTGCCGGAAACGCCACCACTCGCTACGCTTGGGTGGTCTTATTCCTGCCTACGCCATTTCTGATATGTAATCTTCACATTGGGATTGGGGAAGACACTTCCATTTGTCCGGTTACGCTGTAGCTAACCCGACGCGGCTGTGTGCTATTTTTTAACAGTCGAATTTCCGCTATTTTACCAAACTCAGCAAAACCCCGGCCGCTACCGCAGAACCAATAACACCGGCTACATTAGGGCCCATGGCGTGCATCAACAAGAAATTATGGGGATTGCTTTCCAAACCTATCTTGTTGGCTACCCTTGCGGCCATAGGCACTGCCGACACACCGGCTGCACCAATCAATGGATTGATGGGCGTGTCACTGAATTTATTCATGATTTTTGCCATAATAACACCCGAAGCGGTGCCAATAGCAAAAGCGACTGCGCCCAGTGCCAAAATACCCAGTGTTTGTAATTGCAGAAAAGCTTCAGCACTTAACTTTGATCCGACTGCCAAACCTAAAAATATGGTGACAATATTGATCAGTTCGTTTTGTGCGGTTTGACTCAAGCGATCCACAACACCGGAAGCGTTCATTAAATTACCCAGCGCAAACATACCGATCAACGGTGTCGCGGAAGGCAATAACAAAATAGAGAGAATCAACAACATCAACGGAAATACGATTTTTTCCGTTTTGCTGACGGCACGCATTTGCTTCATTTCAATTTTTCGTTCATCTTCAGTGGTTAAGGCTCGCATAATGGGTGGCTGAATTAAAGGCACCAACGCCATGTAGGAATAAGCCGCCACCGCAATGGCACCCAATAAATCAGGTGCCAGTTTTGAGGCCACATAAATGGCGGTAGGGCCATCGGCTCCACCAATAATACCAATGGCAGCAGCGTCTCTTAAGCTGAATTCCAAACCGGGCACCGCATTAAGTGCCAACGCACCCAACAATGAAGCAAAAATACCAAATTGTGCCGCCGCACCCAATAGTAATGTTTTAGGGTTTGCCAGCATGGGGCCAAAATCGGTCATTGCCCCAACCCCCATAAAAATGAGTAACGGAAAGATTCCGGCTTTAATACCATAATAAAGGTAAGATAAAAGTCCGCCTTCTTCAGCAATACCGGCAACAGGAATATTACTGAGAATGGCACCGAAACCAATCGGCAATAACAGTAAGGGTTCAAAGCCTTTTTTAATCGCAAGAAACAGTAACAAAAAGCCAACCAGCATCATAAAAGCCTGACCGCCAGTAAAATTGTATATCCCGGTACTGTGCCAGAGTGATTGCAGATTTTCCATAAAATGTCTCTTGTTAGTTTGCGTTGTTACAAAGAAATCAAGGCATTACCGCCGGCAACTGCGCCGCCTTCCTTGATATGCACCGCACTAACGGTGCCTGCAAATTTAGATCGCACCTCGGTTTCCATTTTCATCGCTTCCATAATAACGACCACCTCGCCTTCTGCAACCAAACTGCCCACTTCCACCAGTATTTTTAGTATATTACCCGCCATTGGCGCATAAACTACGGCACCCGATGCTTCAGGTGCGACAAGACTTTTATCGGCCACTGGTTGAATAGTGAGTGGTGCACCTACCGGCCCTACGGTCACGTTAAAATTTCTGCCATCCACATTGACGGTATAAGTCTCGGGGACGTTATCAACAGTCGTAGCTTTAGGCGCATTAGCCGCGACAAAAGCCAAGGCATCGGGTGCCGCTTCAAATGCCGCAGGATTGCCACGGTTAGCCAGAAACTTCCAGCCGACTTGGGCAAACATACCATTAATCAAGGCATCTTCTTCGATATTTTTAGCGAGTTTAACACCCTCGACTTTCGCTTTTTCTATGACTTCAGCGATCAACTTGTCCATTTCCGGCTCGATTAAATCAGCCGGGCGACAGGTAATCGGTTGCGCACCGTTAAGCACCCTGTCTTGCAATTGTTTGTTTACCGGCGCAGGCGTTGCACCGTATTCACCTTTTAATACGCCCGCCGTTTCTTTGGTAATGGTTTTATAACGCTCACCATTCATCACATTCATCACCGCTTGGGTTCCCACAATTTGTGATGTGGGTGTCACCAGCGGAATAAATCCCAAGTCTTCGCGTAC
>CAIQND010000902.1 GCA_903873045.1 uncultured Methylococcaceae bacterium
AAAAGGCGGTGCGGCGGGCGGAGGTCACTCACAAGTGGTGCCGATGGAAGACATTAATCTGCACTTTACCGGTGACTTTCATGCGATCGGCGTGGCACATAATCTGTTATCGGCATTAATAGACAACCATATCAATCACGGGAACGCGCTGGATATTGACCCCAGACGCATTCAGTGGAAGCGGGTGGTTGATATGAATGACCGCGCCCTGCGTCACATCGTCGTTGGCATGGGTGGCCCTGCAAACGGCTACTTGCGTGAAGACGGTTATGACATCGTGGTCGCTTCCGAAGTGATGGCGATACTTTGCCTGGCTACCGGTCGCGCTGACCTTAAAGAACGCCTGGGTCGCATTGTCATCGGCTATAAATCCGACAGAGTGACACCGGTTTATGCACGCGATTTAAATGCGCAAGGTGCCATGGCCGCTTTATTAAAAGAGGCCATCAAACCCAATCTGGTACAAACACTGGAAAACAACATCGCTATTATTCATGGCGGCCCGTTTGCCAATATTGCGCACGGTTGCAACACCGTAACTGCCACCAAAACCGCGTTAAAACTGGCTGATTATGTCGTGACCGAAGCGGGTTTTGGGGCTGATTTGGGTGCTGAAAAGTTTATTGATATTAAATGTCGCATGTCAGGATTAAAACCCTCGGTCGTGGTTTTGGTTGCCACCATCAGAGCACTTAAATTTCATGGCAACGTGACTAAAGAAGACTTAAACACCGAAAATCTGGCAGCACTGGAACAAGGTTTCGTTAATCTTGAACGTCATTACCACAACATTACCCGGCATTATGGCCTGCCTTGTGTGGTGTGCATCAACCATTTCACCTTTGATACGGAAGCCGAAGTCGCTTTGCTCCAACAAAAATGTGCCGACTTAGGCGCAACCTGCATCGTTTCAACGCATTGGGCAACCGGCGGTGCCGGCGCAGAAACGCTGGCACAAGCGGTTATTAATGTTGTTGACGACCATGAACCTGAGTTTACTTACGTTTATGATGAAAACCTCAGCTTGTGGGGAAAAATTGAAACGATTGCTACCAAGCTATACGGTGCATCCGACGTGACTGCCAATGCCAAAGTAAAAGCCCAGCTTGCCGAATGGGATGCCGATTACGGAAAATTTCCGATTTGTATGGCAAAAACGCAAATGTCATTTTCAACCAACCCCAATGCCAAAGGCGCACCTTCCGGACATACCGTAGAAATTAGGGAAGTCAAACTGGCCAATGGTGCAGGATTTATTGTCGCCATTGCCGGCGACATCATGACCATGCCCGGTTTACCTAAAGTACCCGCCGCTGAAAGAATTGATATTGATAATGACGGCAAGATAACGGGCTTGTTTTAGGATTTAATTCCAACGTAGGGGCAAACCCTTGCGGTTGCCCCATTCGCAAAAGGGCAACCGCAAACCCTTGCCCCTACATTATGTCCATTTTCTTATATTGAACTCAGGCGATGAATACTCCCCTACTCTCTGTTGAAAACCTTAGTGTCACTTTCAATCATCAGCAGACCGTTGTTGATGACATCAGCTTTGCAATTTATCCCGGTGAAACCTTTGCCTTGGTCGGCGAATCCGGCTCCGGAAAATCGATTACCGCCTTATCCGTACTCAGATTATTGCCCAACAATGCGCGGATCAAAGCCCATGCCATCAATTTGCAAGGCGATAACCTGATAAAACGGGCAGAATTTGAGCTGTGCAAAATTCGCGGCAGACGTATCGGTTTGATTTTTCAAGACCCCATGTCCTCGCTAAATCCGGTAATGACCATCGGCAGCCAAATCGAAGAAGTCATAAAAATCCATTTCTCTTTATCCAAAAAAGTAGTCAAAGAACGGGTACTGCAATTACTACAGCAAGTTGAAATACCCGATCCGGCGCAGCGGCTTAAAGATTATCCCCATCAACTTTCCGGCGGCCAACGGCAACGGGTGATGATTGCCATTGCCTTGGCAGGTCAACCGGACTTATTGATTGCCGATGAACCCACTACCTCGCTGGATGTCACCATTCAAGCGCAAATATTGGCATTACTCAAAAACATCCAGCAACAAACCGGTATGGCGTTGTGGTTGATTAGCCATGATTTGGCGCTGGTATCGACCATGGCAGACCACGTTGCCGTGATGCAGCAAGGTAAAATTGTCGAAACCGGATTAACCAAAACTATTTTTAATCAACCCCAACATCCCTATACCCGTAAGTTACTGAAAGCCTTGCCTTCCATGCAAAGCTGTTTGGCGCACCTTCCCCAAGAAAAACCGCCCTTATTGCAGGTTAACGACTTTTATTGCTACTACCCGATTCGCAAAGGTCTTTTTAAACGTATCGTTGATTATGTACGTGCCGTCGATGGTGTGAGTTTTGCTATCCAACAAGGAAAAACACTGGCTCTGGTCGGTGAGTCCGGTTGTGGTAAAACCACGCTGGGCAAAAGCTTGTTAAACCTGATCCCGGGCGGCAGTGGACAGGTTACCCTTGAGGGTATCAGTCTTAATGCCTTAACCGGCGAAACCTTAAGACAGCAACGCGCCAATATCCAGATTGTTTTTCAAGACCCTTTTTCCTCGATGAATCCCAGAATGTTGGTCGGTGACATCATCGCCGAAGGCATTCGTGCCTTGCATCCCGACATCAGCTCTGTCGAGCGCAAGGCTCGCGTAAAACAATTATTGCAGCAAGTCGATTTACCTACTGATTCGGCATTACGTTATCCGCATGAATTTTCCGGCGGTCAGCGGCAACGGATATGTATAGCCCGCGCCTTGGCAGTTAACCCCAAACTCATTGTCTGTGATGAACCGACCAGTGCGCTGGATGTGTCCGTGCAAGCGCAAATTATTCAATTACTCAAAACCTTGCAGCAAGAAAAAGGCTTAAGCTATTTATTTATCACCCATGACCTAGGCGTGGTTGCAGAAATAGCCGATGAAGTTGCCGTGATGTATCAAGGAAAAATTGTAGAGCACGGCAATGTAGAGCAAGTACTGACACAACCTGAACATGCCTATACCAAAAAGCTGTTGGCCGCTATTCCGGTTTTGGCTATAGAGTAATACGATTTTTATGTAAGCAGTATTTGTGAGATATTTTCTCAAAACCACTCATTTTTGACTGTTCTTCTGGTTCCCAAGCTGGAGCTTGGGAACGAGTACAATCGTGGCTTATCCCCTATTTTATTTCACAGTGCAAATGGCTCTTAAGTTTTCTTACCTTGACTTTCTCAAACTCAATGTAAAGATTGAGTAGGCTGGAATAAGGCTTTTCGAGCGTAAGCGAGAATAAGCGTTTCCGGCACCCAGTACGGATGTGCCGGAAACGCCACCACGCGCTATGCTTGGATGGTCTTATTCTGGCCTACGCACTAATAATCTCTGCTTTACGGTTAAGCTTTGGCGGTCATGGTGTCGTGCAGGTTTTGAACTTGAACCTTTTTCTTGCGGAAAGCCCCCAAACCTAACAAGCCTGTCGCGAACATAAGAACGGAGGGTGGAATCGGGACTGGTGGAGTCTTTGCGGTTGAGACAGATAAATTATCCAGTACGAATTGGGTGCCTTGGCCGCCGCCTATGAACCCGGCGGGAGTGCCGCCCGCTGTCCTGAAGGTTACACTGGCTAGATCGGCCCAATTGAAATGTTCTAATGTAGGCGAAGTTGCGCTGACTATGAAAGAGGTGGTGATGGTAGCGCCGCTTTCGTACGTGCCGCTGGCTGTGACTGTTAATCCGTTATTCCATGCGCCGGTGAAATAGCCACTAACCAACCCGAACCCCGCGCCGGATACGGCGGTTAGGATGGATGCAGGGTCACCGTAGCCGTTATACGCAACGTTCTGGGGCGTGATTGTGCCGTACCCGTAGCCGCTAGGGTTTTGCTGTGCAAGGGATGCGTTTTCTACGTAAAAATTAGACCAGTTAAATCCCGCGTATCCATTGGGGATCGCGAAGTGACCTGATGTTCCAGGCGCTAAGTCGTCGAACGTTATTAGTGTATTGGCTGATGCGTGTGTTGAGTGAATGCTGAAACACGTTGCGGATATGAGGAGTGAGCGAGTGAGAATGTTCATTGTGATTGTTTCCTAAAGTGATGAAGAAGTAAGAATTATGAAATAAATCTGTAAAAAGGGGCGACTGATCTATTAGCCGCATAGTATGCACGTTATATTTTAAACTAGGAGTCTGTCTGACTTATAACTAATTGAATTAAAACGAATTCAATTTTATTGGTTACCGAATTTTACGTTAATTACACAACCTTGACGTTAGCATTAACGGATTTTGTCTTCTGCCATTTTTTAACTCATTGTTTTTAATTAACTCTTAAGTCAGACAGACTCCTAGGAGGATTTCTCCAATGTTTAGGCGGTTTTTCGTTTGCCGAAAAAACCAAACCCTGCCAATACTGAACCGAACAACCAGATGGCGGCAGGAATTGGAACAGGGGCAAGATTGCCATTATGTACAAGCCAAGCGGGAACATGAAGACTTTCAAGTGTTGTTACATACGTGCCTCTTGAAAAAAAATAGACATTGACCAGGTTAGGACCAATTTCATAAGCTGACCAGTATGAAGCAAATGGAATATTGATGAAGTCATTTGAACCAGTTCCAAAAACCTGTACACCAGTTTTGTTGCTATTCGAGCTAGGTAATTCATGGTAAAGTGTGCTCATTTCCGTTATGGTTGGAAGTCGCCAACCTCCGGACACACCATAATAGACGCCTGAATTAACCATATTTACAAGAGTACGCGTATTGCCCCAACTGTAAGCTGTTGGAGATAATTCACCCAATTGTGTCCATGTAATTTGTTGTGTTGAATCATATACCAATCCATATCCACCCACGTTATGATCTATATATGTGAGTGATGCACTTGCGCTGCTTGACATTATGATCAATATAATGATAATTACCAATTTATTACCTAATAATATATTTTTAAACATTGAAGAAAATCCTTAAAAGTTAGAAAAATTGTGTAGTTTTTTTGCGATTAAATCCGATAAAACCAATAAGTGCTGAGCCGAATAGCCAAATTGAGGTCGGGATAGGGACAGGAGCCCGAACCAAAAAGCTGCCTATTACCCCTTGATTAGTTTGTTGCCATGCGGGATTAGTTAAGAAACTAAAGAAAGTATTGAAACTGCTATTAGAGTCATACCTTCCAATAAAAGCATCGTACTCACCGATGTCATTGACCCCAAAAGTAGCTAATGCGTGGTTGCCTGTAGACGAACTGGCATCGGCAATGTAACCATACTCACTAAATGAATGTCCGTCACCAGAAGTTATGCCAAGCAAATTAATCAAAGTCCGTGTGTTGTTAATATTAGAAACATCCCCGGTTGTACTTCTTAATCCTGTGATGCCGGCGTCGGTTCTTAATTGAGCCAATTCATTCCCATTTGCAAATCTGAATCCAAGACTTGTGGTGAACCCACCATAACCAGACACGATAGCGTTATAGGTCTGACCAACCGTTTGTGTAAGATTCAACCATTCCAGTCCTGTACTGGTATCTAATGTTAAATCCTCACGTACTAAACTTGCGTTGGCATTTGTCATTACAACCAAACTTAACAAGAAGGGCACCGTAATGAATTTCTTCAAAAAGCATATTTCTTTACACATAATATGAACTCCATCAAATTTTTAATATAACTTAAGCTTCAACCGTCGAGGCGACAACTACATTGACAATTTCCGCGCTCAATGTCGGTGGTATGTATAAAATTAGTGTTATTGTTGTATAGTCTTGCGGCGATTAAATCCAATAAAACCAATAAGAGCAGACCCAAACAGCCAGATAGCGGATGGTACTGGGACAGCTGCTAATTGAAGATTATCAAGGTTGAGCGGTCATGTTCCGGAACCATTTGTAAAACCAGCGTAACTTGATTGAATATAAATCTGATCAAACTTAATACCATTAAAACCATAGTAGTCATTTAATGAACTCCCTGTCGTAACAGTACCAGATTCCACTAGGCTACCACCTAAGTATAGTTACTCAGATAAGTTTTGTCCGTTAGTGGCTCATAATTGATGAGCAGTGCGTTAAACCGGAACAGTAAATAAGTCCTTTGGTTCGGTCTGGTAAAACTCACATATTTTTTGGTAACGTTCGTTTTCTTTTTTCATTAAACTTTTTAGAGACTCGGCTTGATCCGGAATTTTCTGTAAGACGTCCTGAATGTGTATTTTTAGCTGCATTTTCGAATTCCAGCAACGATTATGCGTGTACTCAGTTTTTATCCAACGCCAGAGACGCTCAATAGGATTGAAATCTGGAGAATAAGGCGGTAAAAAAGATAATTTCAGCCACTCTTTTTGTTCGGTCGCCCAAGCTGTCAGCCATTTTGCCTTATGAAAGCTGGCATTGTCACAAATCAGCAGAATCTTATCCGTACGCATCTCGTGTTTGAGATGACAGATAAATCGACGGAAACGCATAGCATTCACTTTGAACGATGTTTTGACGCCATAAAACAACCCTGTCCCTAATTCAAATGCACCCATCATATTTATTCGCCCATGCCTTCCGTAATTGGCAATAGCCGTTGGTTGTCCTCGCAAGCCCCAGGTATAAGCTAATGTACCTTCAGTCTGAAACCCTACTTCATCTTGCCAAAAAATACGCCATCCTTCTTTAATCTTCTTTTGATAAATCTCTGGTAATGTTTGTTGTATCCATATTCGACGTTTTTCGTTATCCCGTTTAATTAAAATAGTGACCGCCTTATGGAAACTCAAACCTATTTTTTTCAACAATTGTGGTAAATAACCCACTGAATACAACACGCCGTAAAGCGTCTGAATTAAGACAACCAGATGACGAGCGACCCATACCCGCTGATTCGATTCTTGTATTCCTTTTTTTATCAGTTCTTGCTGTTCAGGACTTAGTCGACCGGGTCGACCACTACGCGCTTCATCATGGACAGAGTCTATGCCATTGCTTTCATAGCGTTTGATCCAACGCTTTAGGCTTTTGATGCTAATGCTAAAGCACAATGCTATACGATCAATGGGTTGCTTTTTGTAATACGCTAACAATGCTGTCAAACGCATCAGAGTTCGAAAGTCGCCACCTTTCTTTTTTAGTTGTTTGATTTTTTTGGTAAGCTCTTGGATACGTTCTGAATCTGTCATATAGAATCCCTCATTCAAATGACAATATTATCGACCAATTTTGGACTAAAGGACAAAACTTTTCTGGCTAACTATAGGCATATAAGTTAGCAGTGTTCCCGCCTGTAATAAGCTGAAATGCTGCTTCTGTCTGCTGCGTAGAGAATATCAAGGAAAAAGGGTAAGCATACCCATTCGGCATGAAATTGCTTACATAACCGCCGCCAGCATAGGGATCATAATATGCGAAGGGTGAAAAATTAACGCCCAAATCAGAATATTCGGTGGTAAGACCTGTACCGCTCGGGAAGACGTGCTCAACGAATGTAATTGTTGTGTGAGGGTCGCTAAGTCCAGTGCTATTATCGATTAAAGCAGCCTGCACTGGACATATGCTATAAATCACAGCAAAACATATAAACAAGATTTTTTTGTATCGCATAATGTGAAACCCTTATCAGTTTGTTTACAAAGGTTAACGGGAACTTATAAAACACACCCGCATTCACCGTTAAACAAAATTTTAACTCTTCAAAATAATTAAACAATACGTATAAATACCTAGCCAATAAAAATTGTTGCCTTGCCTTGGTGTTCCAAAACCTATTTATGCTTTTAAACGAGTAAACAATCAAACGATAAACCATTCAACATCCTCATTGTTAAGTAGGTAATCAAAAGTCTTTTAACAAAATAAAATACCGTCAACTTCATATAGTCTGCTTGCGGCAAGCACTTTGTCATGTTAAGAAATGTTAAAAGACTTTTGAACGATTACTTACCTTTCCGCCTTTTTCTGAAACAACAACATCAGCTAGGTAGGTTGGACACATGCTTTTCGTACAATTTTGACCGTTGAATGTTGGGCAACATTCATGACTGAGGGATCGGGTAAATTTAAACGCCTAAAAAAGACAAAAGCAAAAACGGGGTCAAGTCTTTCATTATTATATTTATGACCGAGAATAATACCGTATAACGCAGCCTCATTGTATTATACGGCAGTCATGTTGGGCAACAGTCGCGTAGGTCGGGTTAGCGACAGCGTAACCCCATACGCATCAACTTAAGGAATATTGATACCCATTAATCAGTTGGTCTGCGGTATTGGGCTTCTTTTTGCGCCTATTTAAAGAGCAGCCAATCTCAAACCGTTCTGCGAACTCTTTCAGTAATAAAACCAACTTATCAAAATCATTCATAGCATCAGCTAACCGTGCGGATTGCTCTCTAATCATTTGAGTTCCTTTAACTAAACTGCGTTGTGGAATATCCCACAATCCTGTTAGGACTATCCAATGTTGAAGCAATACCACAATCAGTTTGCAATAGACTTCACATAAGATTCGATACGGTTTTTCACTGCGTGAATGCCCTAATTTACCGTGGCTTTTCCATAACTTGAATAGCAATTCTATCTGCCAGCGAACACTATAGAGCAAAAAACACTCTTCAAGACTGAGTTTGGTTTTTTCAACATTCGTGATATATAAATTCCAATCACATAATGCCAAGATATCAGTCGTTGGGGTTCGTCCTTGTTTTCTCGCATTTTCTTTCAACTTTGCACGCCGACGTCCTGCCGCTTCCTGAGGAAGCTTCCAAAGCAGCAAACGCGACTTAACTCGTTCTTTTGCGCCTACAGTCACCTCTATTTCAATCTGCGTGCATTGTTCTTTTGCTTTTTTGACTAAATACCGAGGTAAATCAATTACCTGGTTTTCTTTATCCAATACTTGAGTGCCAGGTTGCAAGCGTGAGATCCAATATTCACCCGCTTCACCCTGCTTTTTCATCCGAGCCAGATTAAAATAGCCTAAATCTTGTAAACGCAACGCCCCTTTCTCATAAGAGCTTTCGGCCATTGGACTTTTACTATCTGAATGCTTGCCTTGCAGCAGACCAAACTGTAATTGCCCGGTTTTTAATTCAATACTCGCATCGACTTTTAAGGC
>CAIQND010000903.1 GCA_903873045.1 uncultured Methylococcaceae bacterium
TTAAATACATTGGCCGATAACACCTGGAGCTATCATCAAGAAAGCGACAGCTTAACCAATCAAACTTATAGCTTTGCCCAATCCCCCCTGCCCCGCCCCGGTCTTTATGACGATATGATGCTGGAAATTGTTTGCAAGGACAATAAATTACAAGCCGTTATTGACGCAGATGACTTGATCGCCTCGCAAGGCAGCCGCTTTAATTTGGAATATCAAATCGACAAAAAAACACCGGTTACGGTGCAAATGAAAACCTTCCCCGACTCCAAGCGCAAAGGCTATTCAAATGAATTTGCCAAAAGCATGGCTGATGATCTGCTGACAGGGCAAGCGGTTTTTATTCGTGTTAACACTATGTTACGAACGGTTTTATCAAGCTCAATCGCCTTGGATAATATCGCCGAACCCATTAAGCGGGTATTTGCTGATTGCGGTCTTGGCGTAGCCAGTAATATTGCCAGCGAACCGGCCTACAGTCTGAGCGGATTTGAGCAGGACTTTAGCAAACTGAGTGAAGCACAACAACAGCAAGTATTGGCTAAAATCAAAAAAATAATGATGGACATAAAGTAATGGCACATCATCACAACCACTCGCATTCTGAAAAACATCACCACCCAGCCCCCACTAACCAAGGGCGAACTTTTGTAATCACCATCTTTCTGAATATGGTTTATGTGGCGGTTGAGTTTGTCTACGGATTTATGGCCAATTCAACGGCACTCATAGCCGATGCCGGACACAATGTCTCCGATGTGCTGGGCTTGCTATTATCTTGGGGCGCTGTGGTTTTGGCACACAGACAACCCAGCAAACGTTATACTTATGGGCTGCGCAGTACATCAATTTTGGCTGCGCTTGCCAACGCCATGTTACTGCTGGTGGCTTGCGGCGCGATTGCCTGGGAAGCAATTCATCGTTTTTCGCAACCCCCCGTTATCGAAGGTCTAACGGTATCCAGTGTGGCAGCCGTGGGCATCCTCATCAATGGCCTGTCTGCCTTGCTATTAATGAGAGGCAGTAAAGGCGATTTAAATATTCGCAGCGCTTACCTGCACATGGCCGCCGACACCACCGTATCACTGGCCGTGGTACTTGCCGGAATCGGTATGCTTTACACCGGTTGGTACTGGCTAGATCCAGTGATGAGTCTGCTTATCGTGGTCGTCATTGTCTTCGGCACCTGGGGTTTGCTGCGTGAATCGTTGCAACTGGCGATGAGTGCGGTGCCGGCACAGATTGATGTCCCTGCCATTGATGCCTATCTATGCCAATTAGAAGGCGTAACAGATGTTCATGACCTGCATATTTGGGGTTTGAGCACCACCGAAAATGCGCTGACTGTCCACTTGGTCATGCCTAACGGCCATCCTGGCGACAGCTTTATTGATGATTGTGTACGCACGCTTGAAGAACACCACGCCGTTCATCACTGCACCTTGCAAATTGAGCGAGGCACCACTCATCACACCTGCTCTCTGACGGTAAAAAAACCACCGGCTCACCACCACCATCATTAAAATTAGGCGTAGGCAAGAATAAGACCACCCAAGCGTAGAGCGTGGTGGCGTTTCCGGCATATCGTACTGAGACAATCCCAGATAAATAAAGATGTTTCGTTAGTCGCGCCGGGGGCGTCGCTCCCACGGCGGGAGTGACACCCACGTCGCGACTATAGCACGCCCTACAGAAAATAATGTCGCTTAATCAACGAAGGTCTCTATATCTTAAGTCGACACCCCAACATTTAAGGTCTTGATTTTCAAGTTGTAGGTTACAATAATAAGTCTTTAACTTGACTGAAAAAATTCAATACCTTGTATAACCACTACTTTCATTTTAGCGAGTTGCCGTTTTCTATATCGCCCGATCCGCACTTTATTTATATGAGCCCACGCCATCAGGAGGGTTTGGCTCATCTTCTTTACGGTATGGATTTTGGTGGCGGCTTTGTTGCTTTAACAGGCGAAGTGGGCACCGGAAAAACCACACTTTGCCACTGCCTTTTACAACAACTCCCCCAAAATATAGATCTTGCCCTGATATTAAATTCCAAGCTTAATGCCGTCGAGTTACTGGCGACTATTTGTGATGAACTGGGTATTATCTATAACAAA
>CAIQND010000904.1 GCA_903873045.1 uncultured Methylococcaceae bacterium
ATATTGACTGAGAATAGATGATAAAACATGGATTGTTAGTTCCAATGCAGGATACTCAGAAAAATGGATTATAAAAAAGCCTTTATTATCAATAAGTAAAAAATACTAAAAATTCTTATGGGGTGCGGAATGTCGGTTATAGATGTTCAGATAAATAATTTCGATGCTAACGGATACCATCCCTTTAAGGGATGTTATCCGTGTGAACTAAATTTTCATGTAATGGAAGTTTAATTTCTGAAAGACTATAGGTGATTTCTGAAAGAACTTACCCATTAGACGAATCCAATCGCTTGCTTGGGAAGGTTCTACTTTTAATGGGTAAAATATTTTCGGGAAATCACCATATATGTATCAAATTTTGTAAATATAGAAGGAGACGCGTCATGTTAGAAGTAGAGCTTGATATCTTTTCCGGGATGCCCAATCCAACATGGATTTTGACAAAAAAAGAAGAAAAGGAGCTAATCGACAGGATTACAGCCGAGCCGGCACAAATTTCAGCGGTAAATACCCTTGACGAGCAGTTCAGCCTTGGTTATCGGGGTTTGATTGTCCGAGAAATTAAGACTGACGATAATGTCTGGAGAAATACCTTTTTAACATCAGGAGTTCCGCTCCCGAATGAGTTTCGTGTTGGGAGTAAGCCAACGATACAAGCTTCCGCAGCTGACTGGCTATTGAAAACGTCAGAAAAAGGACATAAGCATAGCCAGGTAACGGATTATTTACGTGAAGTAGCTGCCGATGGCATTGCATTGGTACAGTCGGCTTGTGAAATTATTGACCCTTCTACATTCACTATGCCTGACACAGAAGGTAGTCGTTTCCCAACAATTACCGGGGAAGATGCACATGCGCCAGGTGGGTCTGATGTAATCATTGAGGGCGTAACTTGGTGGGCCTGCGGTTCCAATTACTTTAGCGCAAATGCCGACGTATTCAATAATCCCGCGTATGTTACGCGCAATAACTGCTATTGCTTTGCCAGCAATCATTTGGCGAATGTTCGGTATGCTCTTCCTGGTCGGCGAGGCGGCCATCCCGCAACGTCAATAACCTGTAGTGGAGTCATTGCTGGTTTGTACGCTGATGGCTGGAGGGATGGTTGCCAACCGAATGGATTGAGCATTGTATTGGTTATTTGGCCAAACTATGATTATCATTTTTACCGGCTGGTTACGGGAGGGCCTAACTGGTGGTGGGGACATAAGCCAGGTGGTACGCCAGCCAAATATACGGATGATTGTGGACATGCTATCTATCAATACAACGGGCAGGGTTATGCCCCTAATAACTGTTGCCGAGGAAATTATACAAATTTCTGCGGTTATTTTTATCAAAATAACAGCACGGCCTTTGTCGCTTAGGAATGTGCATGAAATAAATACTTCATCTTGCTCCCTCTTTCTCCGGGAGAGGGTTGGAGTGAGAAAATTTAATGCATAACTTATTTTTTGCTCGTTCCTTAGAAGATTAGGTGCGGTTGTTAGATGAGTAGATTATTGTCTGTATCGATGTTTCTGGCAGTGGTAGTGTTAGCTTGTAAATCAACAACGACAGTATCATTGCCTGAAGGGGGCAGTTATGTCGTACGAAGAGGAAGTACAGTAATGCCGGCAAAGATTAAAGTAGAATTGGATATTTTCTCAGGTAATCCAAATCCTGCATGGTTTTTGTCAAATCAGGACGGCACTATTTTTCTTGATAAACTCGCTGAACTACCTAAGGCCCCTGTTAGAGAGCTATCCGCCAAACTTGGTTATCGCGGCTTCATCGTTCAAGTGACGAATGACTCAGAACAGAGTTTAGTTAAATTTCAAAATGGTATCGTTCAGCTTTCAAAAGGTGAGAGTAAAGTCTATTACCGTGATCTATGTTTGAATTTGGAGCGATGGTTATTGAATTCCGGAAAACTTTATTTAAAGAGCGACCTCTTCAATATGGTTGAGAAAGAATTGCAAATTGCGGAGAAAATACACATGAATGGGCAAGACAATATACCGTTAACAACCGTTCTTGGTTGGCAAAAAGATTATGTTGATAAATTGGCGGAAAGCTGGATTACAAATGCAGAACAAGTTGTCGGAATCGCGGTAACTCCAGATGGTATTGAATCGCTTGCAAAGCAACTGAACATATCCGCTGAGGAAATGCATCGTCTGATTGATTTGGCTCGGGCCTCGTTATCGCCGTCAGTAGTAAGAGAGTTAGAAATGGAGGTGGATACCAGCCAGTACGGATTGGGAGCACTTCCACCTACGTCACCACCAAAGCCCCGGTGACGATGAACGGGGAATGATGAAAGGGGGCATACAATAAACCTTAATTTGGAGAATCAACCATGGCATCAAAACATACTGATAAAACTCAAGGCTCTTGGGAAGAGCATCCGATTTCTGCTTTTGGCGGACATCCTTTGGATATTCATTTGAGTGCTGTTAAGGCAATGGCGGGTGTTGATTCCAGTCAGCAATTAGCCGATCTGGGTATCACCGATGTTGAGCAGCTCTTGGCTCTGGCCAACAGTCAAGAGGGTATTGACAACTTGGCGGCCACGCTGGGGGTCGATAAAAAAGACATCGAACATCTTGTCGAAATAGGAAAAAAAGTTCTTCCCGCAAATTTAGTTGCCGAACTGGCGCATCCTCTGTCGGCGCAGTTCAGCTTGGGCGTACTTGAACCTACTGAGGAAATGCGAGTGGCCGCTGAAGCGGTTGGCGAGTCATTTGAAGCAGTTGCCCTACCGACAAGTGTCAACCTGATTTCCAGATTTAATCCGATTCGAAACCAAGGACAGCGAGGCACCTGTGTTGCTTTTGCTCTAACCGCGATCAACGAGTATTTTCAACGCTTTGGTCGGGGCAAGCCGGCAATAGATCTCTCTGAACAGCACCTTTACCATGAGTGTAAGTTAGTGGATGGCTCACCAAGTGGGTGTGGAACATGGCAGCGGGTAGGGGCAAGTGTTCTGGCTAGTCGGGGTGAATGCCGAGAGGTCGTCTGGCCCTATAATCCCAATCTTCCCTGCAATAACAATGGCGTGATGCCAAGTAATGCCCGAACTGATGCGGCTAATTACAAGGTTACATTAACAGCAATAAATCCACCGACTAATGTCAATGCGATCAAATCATACCTTTCAGTTCGCAGGCCGGTAGGAGTCTCTATTCCTGTTTTTAATAGCTGGTATAGTAGCGCGGAAACCAAGCGTTCAGGTCGAATCACTATGCCGCTCTCTGGTGATACCCAAGTTGGTGGTCACGCCATCTGTCTTGTCGGTTATCTGGATACCCCGACATCTCCGGGTGGAGGTTACTTTATTTTACGCAATAGCTGGAACACGACTTGGGCTTATCAAAGCCCTTATAGCCAGGGCTATGGAACCATTCCTTATCAGTATATCGCCCAGTATAACTGGGAAGCTTATACCTTATTGGGAGCGGTTGGTGAAGAAGAGCCAATGCCTGATCCTAAAGAAGAAGTTGAACGGACGATCACCATTACGGTGCGTAGTAATGCTCATCTGATAATTGAATAAGTACCTTTATCGGGTAAGGGCCATCGACTTAGCGAGACAGAGCTGGCAGGTTTTATAAACCTGCCAGCTTTAACTTCGGTAATTTTGTCCTGACTAAAGTAGGCAGCCTAAAAAAGCAATTGCATAAATAATCAATAATTTTAATTAATTTTTGGAGATAAGACTATGAACGAAAAACACGAAAATTATGGTTTGGGCTGGGTACGGGATTTGCCTGATGTGAGAGATTACTCGCCTGAACATGAAGATATCAAACCGATGCTTAAAAAGCTTAATGTATTGAAAGTACCGGCAACGTTGGCAGTCAAGGTAGATCTAAGGGCGTGGTGCGCTCCTATCGAAGATCAAGGGCAACTGGGTTCATGCACAGCTAATGCGGGTGTGGGTATGATCGAGTTTTATGAAAAAAAAGCTTATGGCGTATGGCTGGATGCTTCCCGATTATTCCTTTATAAAACAACACGTAATCTTTTGGGTTGGACGGGCGATACCGGCGCTTATTTACGCAGCACCATGGGGGCAATGGCGTTATTAGGTGTGCCGCCAGAAAAGTATTGGCCTTATAAGACGGCTGAT
>CAIQND010000905.1 GCA_903873045.1 uncultured Methylococcaceae bacterium
AGGTAAAAGGTAAAAGGTAAAAGGTTCAGGGTAAAAGGTTCAAGGTTAATCAACCTTGAACCTCATGCTTTAAATTTAATTATTTATAAATTGCGCAAGAATCTGACCCTGAATTTTTTCTGCCATCGCCCTGCGATTTTCAGCATCACGAATCGGCCGACCGACGACAATATAATCAGCGCCATTTTGAAAAGCCGTTTCTACACTCACCACGCGCTTTTGATCGTCATCTTCGCGGTTATCTACCGGTCTGATACCCGGTGTAATAACCAACAACTTGTTATCCAATTGCTCCCTAAGCATGGTGACTTCCAGTCCTGATGAAACAATGCCGTCACAGCCTATTTGTAAGGCGCGTTTGGCGCGGGACAATACCAGCTCACGGACATCACACACAAACCCAAGATCATCAAGATCGCCACGATCCAAACTGGTTAAGGCCGTCACTGCCAGCACTTTAAGATCACCTTTTTCTTTAGCGGCGGCCTCCATAATGGCATCGTTGCCGTGGATGGTAGCCAGATCAACGCCTTTGCTGCTTAAGGCTTTGATAGCTCGACCCACGGTCGCCGGAACATCAAAAAACTTCAGATCAACAAACACTTTTTTATTTTGCTGTTTTAGCCATTCAATAAAACCAAAATAATCACCCGACATAAACAGTTCCATGCCGACTTTATAAAAGATCACTGAATCGCCGAGCTCTTCCACTAAAGCCTGCGCTTCAGGAATACTGGCAACGTCCAGCGCCATAATCAGACGTTCACGAACAGGAATGGGTTTGGTTGATATAAAGGTCATAGGTTTAAGGTGTTAAGGCGAAAAGTTCAAAGTTCAAGGTAAAGGACGGATTATTGCGTTTTTAATCCGGCTTTATCCCAAGCGATTATGCCACCGTCCATGTTATAAACTTTGGAAAATCCTGCTGTCTTTAACACATCAAAAGCTTGTGCAGAACGACCGCCAGATTTGCATTGTGTAATCACAGGGCTGTCTTTGTATTGTTTTAGTTCTGACAAACGTTCATTTAACTGGCCTAACGGAATATGAATTGCACCTGGAATATGGTGTTCATTCCATTCACTGTCTTCACGAACATCGATAATAACGGCTTTTTGTTCTGTGGCCATTGCAGAGGCTTCTTTGGGAGAGATTGATTCAATTAAACCCGTTTCTGCTTGGACATTACCGTAGCCCATTAATAAAATTATAAAACTTAACCGGAAATAGTTTACAAATAAACGCATACAATAGCTCCTGAATAATGAATCGAATCCGCGTGCAAAAGTGATATGATCGTAATTATTCACCTCCCCCTTTGAAAAAGGGGGATTGAGGGGGATTTATCTAATAAAATCTCCCCTAACCCCTCTTTTTCAAAGAGGACTGAATACTTACGATTTTATGACAAAGACAACTCCACACGCTGGCTTATTACGGTATATGTTACCGGAACTTGTTTTAACAGTGAATGTTAATATTACCCATAGCGACAATACCCTTCTATTATGAACTCAACCTTGATTCAAATGACCTTGCTAATGGCTTGCGGAGTTGGCTGGAGAATCCTTAAACCAGCAGGTCTAACCGCCGAACATGTCAGGCATGTGTTAACGACTTTTGTCTATTATTTGCTCTTGCCAGCCATGGTCTTGGAGGTATTATGGACAGCGGATATTGGCGTGCAATCTTTTCACTATGCGCTGTTGGGCATGAGCTGCATTATCTTTGCCATGCTGTGTA
>CAIQND010000906.1 GCA_903873045.1 uncultured Methylococcaceae bacterium
AGGGGGATTTATCTAATAAAATCTCCCCTAACCCCTCTTTTTCAAAGAGGGGGACTGAATAGTTACAAAACTATTGCTTGCGTGCAGGACGTTTTAATACATCCAGAACTGACCGGACATTTGACTCGGGTTCGGACAACAACAAGGTGAGCGCAATTTCTTCAAGGGCGGCAAGTATACAGATCACAGCGGCCAATCGAAACGGCCAGGCCGGGCCACCCAGAAACAACACATACAAGGTCAGTCCCATGGAAGCGGCTGCAATTTTTACGCCCCACGTATGATAACTGGTAAAGCGTCCAAACTTGCTAAAACCTGCAAAGGCTGGCAATAAACAACTAGCGACAATCAGACCGACAAAAATCAATTCTCTATAAACAATCTCTGGCCATAACCACCAGCAACCGATAGCGATGGTTAAGTAAATAACCATATCTGCCCAACTATCCAGAGTAGCGCCAAACGGAGACACCTGTCCGGTCAAGCGGGCAGCGAAGCCATCCAATAAATCAGTCAAAAAAGCGATCGCCAGCAACATCATAAAAGCGATGCCATAGCCTTGCCATGCCAGCCATAACAAAACCGGAGCCGCTATAAAGCGAAACCCTGTCAGTATATTGGGCAAGGTTAACCTGGACTGTTCGGTGTGCTGTTGATTGTTCATAAGGCAAATGAGGCGGCAAGTGGCGCATGGTCTGAAAGCAAGTCCCAGGGTGAATGAGCCAAGCGGTCACATGATACCGGAACCAGGCCACGATAATAAATACGATCCATCTGCAAAAAAGGTAACCAGACAGGAAATGTTCGTGCATGGCGGCCATGCGTTTGTAAAAAAACCTCCTGCAAATCCAGATGATCATGAAAAAGTCGGCCGGCTTGTCCCCGCCAATCGTTAAAATCGCCAGCAACAATCAAGGGCGCATCATGGGGCACATGGCTATCAATACGATCGCACAATTTACCTATTTGCAGGCGACGTTCTTTACCCATCAAGCCAAAATGAATACAAACGATATGCACGTCCTGGGCACTATCAGGCAGTCGGATAATGCCATGCAGAAGACTGCGGCTGGCCCAGGGAAAGGGCGAGACGTTAATATTTTCCCAGCTTTGAAACGGGTACTTGCTTAAAATGGCATTGCCATGATGGCCGACATTATAAATCGCATTTTTTCCGTAAGCGAAATGCGGCCAAACACCTTCGGCAATAAACTCAATGTGTGATTGATCAGGCCAATGTTCGACATTTTTTTTATGGCGGTGATGCTCGCCTTGCATTTCTTGCAAAAACAACAAATCAGCATTAGCCGCTATCAAGGCTTCCTTGATTTGGTGTAATACAAAGCGCCGGTTACCGACGTTAAAACCTTTATGAATATTATAAGTTAATACCCGCAAACCTTTTTTTTCCATAATTCCCCTGATGTTCTGTAAAGTGATCAGCTTTTCTAAGTTAATAAGGCTGATTACGAATATTCAATCGGTAAAGCACCGGCGAAACAAATTCCTCACACAGAAAAAAAAGCACGGCAATCAATGCAACGTCAGTAAGATTAAGTGCTAACGGCTCTTTTAGCAAATATAAAGGCAACAATGATTCCAGTACCGTATCAAGAGCTCTCGCCCGACTGCTTTCAACATTACCTAAGCGCCGCTTAATAAAGCTGGTCAATAAATCCCCTATCATCGTCAGCGCTCCAAACAATATCCCCGTTACCGGTTGCAGCCCCAGTAAAATCGCCGCCGCTGCACAAAAAACAAGCGCTGAAAACAAACCCCGCCAGGTTTTACTGTTGCCAAATAATCGATAGCCATCACCTAGAACAAGTTCGTTATCTATCGGCCTTGCCAACCGGTTACCCAGCAATTTAGTGATAATCACCGGCGCACCATTGGCTGCGATAAGCAGTACAAAAGCCTGAAAAATGCAATACCAACACAACGACAGCAAAATCATGACCAACTATCTCCTTTTAATAAGTTAAAAACAAGGGTTATCGATAAATCGGCTACCAACACGGGACAGACCTGACAGGTTGTAATTATTCAGTCCCCCTCTTTAACAAAGAGGGGTTAGGGGAGATTTTATTAGATAAATCCCCCTCAATCCCCCTTTTTCAAAGGGGGAGGTGAATACTTACGACAGGTTTTATAAACCTGTCAGGTCTAACTCCAGTATTTTGTGCTGGCTAAAGTGGGTAGCCGATAAATTAAACAATGAGCGGGTATCAACGTTAGGAATCGGCACAAAACAACTTGTGGATTAAATTCCATCGCCTCAAAAACCCACCCAAAAAAGCGGTTAAACAATTGCAACAACGACTGTAGCCGCAGTATTTTTTTTGCTGGTGCCATATTAGTGTAATCCTGCAATAAATACATTGATTATAGCTAAAATAGCCGCTTACAACCGTTTAAAAAATAGTTTGGTGGCCGCTAATTTTTTTATGAATGAGCAACCACTGCAAATGTCACTTTATGACTTGTACATAATGGATAGCTAATATAAACTCAAGATACGCCCTGCCATTATAAAAACAAGCTTCATTAACAAGGGCGGTTCTTTTTTATCAGAGGAGGTTCTATGTCTAATATTGAAAATAATTCCCGCCGTCGTTTCCTGACCCAATCCGGCTTGGGCTTGGTTGCTTTTGCTGCCATGCCGGGTCTTTTGCGGGCCATGGAAAATAGCGAAGGCATGCATGGCATGCCGAAATTAACCCCTAACAAGGCATCACCCCATTTTAAACCGGATGTCGAATTTGACCTGCTTTGTCAATCAGGCTCGGTATCAATTTTACCCGGCCAACAGACCCAAGTGCAACAATACACGGCATTGTTAAAAACAGGACCGAAAGAGACTCTCATAAATATAGCCGGATCTTATCTGGGGCCGTTAATCAATTTACAAAAAGGCCAGAAAGTGCGCATTAATTTGCACAATAAACTGACCGAACCCACCGTCACGCATTGGCATGGCCTGCATGTCCCTGCAAATATGGACGGGCATCCGCAGTACACT
>CAIQND010000907.1 GCA_903873045.1 uncultured Methylococcaceae bacterium
AATTTCCAGCTTTACTAATTAAAAACCTTTAAAATCAATGCGTTTCTTGGTGTTACTTGGAAGTTATTTATCTGAAAGCTATAGGTGATATAAAAATAACAGATAAACCATTAAAATGCCAGAAAAAATAGCACGATCCTCATTTTTTAATGCAAGCTTTTTTCATTCTATGGACAGAGCTTGGGAATCCATTTAATAAATAGAAAATCGATTTTTTGTGTTATGAAGGTCTGCTATAGGTAAAGAACCTGACGTTTATTTACAGTAACTGCGGGTCAGCTTGTGGCCGTGACTTGCCCGTCAGCAGTGCATCAAGATCAACGGCAGCTATCTGGAAACGCTTGCGTCAGCAACATGGTAGATCGGAATACGCTACCCCACATGAATCCGCAATATTATAAATTGTTCGCTCATCCAATTTGAGACAATTTACCCTTTCTTTTATCTCTTGCTCGTGTTCATTGCCCAGTCTCTCTACCCACATATCAATAAGTTCATCCGCATCTTTGTTTGGATAATCAAAAGAGACAAGTAAAATCTTCTCACCTGTAAGTGCATCCAAGTGATTCAAATGCGTGCAGAGATATTGGCGAAGCACTTGATTATGCGGAAAGTAGAGGGCAACAATAAAAATCTCGTATCGATCAAGATATGAATCGATAGTGGTTGATAAAGCTGTTCTGTGTTTTCCTGAAGTAATTTCCATTTCTCTTGAATCATAGTTGAATAGACTACCTGAACCACCTACACCCACCTACACCCGCATCTCCAACGTTAAAATTGCTCATGATACCTTCTAAATTTTACCTGATGTTAAATTTACCTCAGCCATTGAGTGAGATTTGTAGGACACGATCTATTTTTATCTTTGTAGTCTGTATACGGAAAAACCCAACAGCTAAGTGATGAGGATCACTTAATGGCCTAATGTTCAGTAGACATCTATTAAGATATCTATATCTATGAATACACCTAAGTAAGAATATGATGTTTAATTTCGCCAATTAAATCACACGGAAAACACAAAAACTATTCGTATAATTACCTAGTTGATCAGGCAAATGAGATTTTAAATGGTTTAAACCTGAAGGCGGGCAACGACTAGACACCGAACCCTTTTGTCTAGTTGCCGGTGTCAACAGCCTAGGTTCGTCACCGTCTGTTCCGTTGGCGCACAGATGAACTCCATGTCGCAAAATTGCTTCCCGTAAAGGGGGCGGTCGTGATTGTCTCTTTATGGCCGAAACTGTTAGTTGGCTGATTTCGAAAAGCCATTCTCGATAGCTGACATTCGAATTTTCATGGCTTCGACGAAGGCAAAGTCAGCACCTGACTATTCGTTTCGTGCCTAAAATAAATTCGGATAGCTGCTGCTCAAATCAGCTATATACAAGAAAGTCGATCGGCTCCACTTGGCCGATGGTTGCCAATCAGAAAGTCTCAAATTAGTTAATTGCCTGTGGCCACTTTTACTGAAAGTCTGTATTTTCATATTCGCACTAAATGTAGGCTCTGAGCGATGTTTGGATGTTTGCATGCTGTTTTCAGATTAATCAGCCTATTCCTACGAAGTTGACCCATGCAACAACGTGTTAAAATTAGAAGCGAACCATGAATCATTTTTACCTGGAAAGGCATGACCCAGACATATGAAACTTTATTGTCGTTTGTTTAAATCTACCTGAGTTTGCTCAATATCTATAATTGTCATTTGACAACTTCTTGCGGTAATACTACTATGTGGGAAAATTTTCGAGATCAATAATGCCCCATCAGAAAAAAGAGATCGCGGCCGCTTTAGAATATGCGTCAAGTAAGGGATGGAGAATTGTAGAAGGTGGATCTCATGCATGGGGGCAAATGTTTTGCCCTTACAACGATAAAGAATGTAGGTGCGGTGAATTTTGCAGGGCAAGCATTTGGAGTACACCCAAAAATCCGGGAAACCACGCCAAGCAAATTAGACGTATTGTTGATAACTGCATTATGCAAAAACACACAGATATTGGTGAGGAATAAGCGATGACTGATTATGATTTTACGCTGAAGTTTGATATTACTTCCCTTGAGTGCGAACCGGAATCCCTGTTAGATCAATTTTATGAGGCAGGATGTGATGATGCCATTATCGGGATTGGACGGCCAGGGCGAATCGCTCTGAATTTCACAAGAGAAGCCAGATCGGCATTAGAAGCAGTCTCAAGCGCACTAAGAGATGTTAATAAAGTAATCCCTAAAGCAAAGTTAATCGAAGCCACACCCGATTTTGTTGGCTTAACCGATATTGCTGATATTTTGGGATGTAGCCGTCAAAATATCAGAAATATTTATATCAAATATCAATCAACTTTTCCCTCGCCTATCCATGAGGGGAGCATAACAATTTGGCATCTCGCTAAAGTGCTTTCTTGGTTCAAGGAGAAAGAAAATTACAAGGTTGAAGATAGTTTGCTTGAAGTTTCAGAAACCAACATGAAAATCAACCTTGATCGTCAAGTTTTGGAAGCAGCCTAGGATTGGCCATAGGGGGAGAGCTGTTTCAAAAAGACAATCTCAATACCTGCCATTCAGATTTGTAATATTTTAACGAGATCACAGGCGCCACCCGCCCTATGTATAATAGTACTCAACTATGTATAGAAGCAAATATTTATTGGTCTAAGTGATTAAATTAGCTGGCAAATTATTAAACGTTAACAGTATAACCGACATTCCGCACCCCATAAGAATTTTTAGTATTTTTTACTTATTGATAATAAAGGCTTTTTTATAATCCATTTTTCTGAGTATCCTGCATTGGAACTAACAATCCATGTTTTATCATCTATTCTCAGTCAATAT
>CAIQND010000908.1 GCA_903873045.1 uncultured Methylococcaceae bacterium
ATATTGACTGAGAATAGATGATAAAACATGGATTGTTAGTTCCAATGCAGGATACTCAGAAAAATGGATTATAAAAAAGCCTTTATTATCAATAAGTAAAAAATACTAAAAATTCTTATGGGGTGCGGAATGTCGGATATAGCCATTCAAACCCTGAATTTTGCATCCATATCGGCGCCCGTTTTACGTGCCCGGAATGAAAATCAAATGCGGCACCCACGCCAATTTGTACCGGCACTTTAATATATTGTAAATGTGCAGCAATCCATTTTTCCTGTTTGGGTGCGCCTAAGCCGACCCATAAAAAATCAGGCTGATGTTCATTAATCAAGGCCACCAACTGCTCATCTTCCTGAGTAGATAAAGGCCGAAAAGGGGGCGAATGCCAGCCTACTATCTCCACGCCCGGAAACTTTGCCTGCATGTTACTTACCAAATCGGTTAAGACGGTTTCTTTGCCACCCAGAAAAAAATGTTTCCAGCCGTGCTGGCCGCCTTCGTTCAAACAGCGCAACATCAATTCTGGCCCACAGACGCGCTCCTTGATGTTTTCTCTATGCACAGCTTTTGCATACCACACCAGAGGTAAACCATCCATCGTTATTAATGATTGGTTATTAATGTCCCTTAGCGCGGTATCGGTAAGACTGGCAACTACTGTATGGACATTGGCAATGCATACCTGATGCGGTTCCCGTATTTTTATCCAATGCGTAAATAACGTCAGGCTGTGTGCATAATCCAAAATGGGGAAGTTTAACCCAAGAATGTTAATTAATTTAGGGTGATAGCCGGTATTTTTTGACATCATAAAAATATGTAGTAAGGTTAGTATTTAAAAATGCATAGAGTATCAACTTAAGCCAGTATAGTGGGATAGACTCTATTATTCGATGTACAAGCAAAGTTTAATGCCGCTTTGTCCCGACTAAGGATCGTGCATGAAATAACTTCGGCATCTTGCTCCCTCTTCCTCTGGGAGAGGTATCTACACAGCTCGTCATCCGGGCAGGGATTGCCGGGATCCAGATGCCATGGATGGCAATATTGAATTACGCAAACCATTTTTTAGCTATATGAAGCTTTTTTGATCTGATTTTTCAAATCCCTGTGCCCTGGATTCCGGCTAACCCTCGCGTTGCTCTCCCTGCTGGAATGATGTCGATTTTATTTGTGTAGATACCCCAGCCCTCTGGGAGAGCGGCAATAATAATTATGGAATGTACAATAAAATCAATATGATATAAATGATGAATTTTTAATTTTTCTATTTTTTACCGCAATCATTGCCGATTTGACTAAAAAATGATCAAGATGCACAGCATTACCAACAAGTCAAATTTACAACCTTTTGATTTACAAGAATTTCCATAATTAGAATTGATGCTGGGAGAGGGCTGGGGTGAGGGAATATAAATGGTCAAGTTATTTCATGCACATTCCTAAGTAGATAACCGATTTCGTGGGAGCAACGCTTACGCGACTTAAAACGTTAGTCGCGACGTAATGTCGCTTTAACCCAATCCTCGCCAGCAGGAGGGGCGGTCTAAATAACTATCATAAAATATAACATAATATAACATCTCCCCATTCGCTATTTAAATCCGATAAAAACTTAATTATTTTTCAATCAATATCAATGTGTTGAGATAAATCAATTAAGAAACAACTGGTTATAAAATTACTTTAAAATCAACATACTACAAAATAAGCTAAAAAATATCATGTCCACATACCTATTGCATTCGAGAGGCTGGCATGAAAAAATTATCAAAATATTTCCAATAAAAGTTAATTGATTGATTTTATTTACTTTTTAATTAATTATTTAAGGTTTTTTAAGGGCGAATGGTGAGTAACATAACATTCACGCGGTGGAGTGTATGAATGACGTATATGGTAAGTTTAGCAGGTAATATTATAAATAATTGTGAAAATGCTGTTTGTTTACAATTTTATAAATGAATATTTTTAAGGGATATTAACTATCCTGGCACAGGTTACACGTAACTTGGCTTCAGCTTATGCCATCTCAGACTGAAAATTTGAATACCTGTAACTATTCAGTCCCCCTCTTTTTCAAAGGGGGAGAGTAAAGCGAGGGGCTTGAATAATTACGAATACCTTAAATATAAGGTAACTTCTCATTAGCCGGGTAGGCCGGAATAAGGCCACCCAAGCGTAGCGCGTGGTGGCGTTTCCGGCAAATTGCCGGAAACGCTTATTCTCGCTTCCGCTCGAAAAGCCTTATTCCGGCCTACCCGGCTGGATCAGGTTTCCTCTTGATCTCTTTTTTCAGAAGATCATAGATGCTTTTTTGCTGATCGATATGCAAACAAACAATAATATTCAAGAGAGAGGTAATATCGAAAATATCACTCGCTGGTGAAAATGTCAGATTATAAGGGTTTGTAAATGTCTTGGTTCGTAATTCTTTTGTATCTTTGGAGATAGATATAAATTTAAAAGAATAGCCAGAGTAATTGGAAATATCTTTTTTATTGAGAGCGGATTCAATCTTCTGCTTGGTTGCTGTGGCAGAAACTTGAATAATGATATTATTTGTAGTATCAACTAAATCAATGCCTGCCGCATTTTGTTGTGTAGAGTTAATGTTTATTAAGTTCCAATCAAAGAGCATATTAAAAAAATGCAGGTAAAAGTTTTCTGCATGAATATTGTAATCAAGAATATTTAGTGCTCCACGTTCATTGATACGGGTAGCAAGTGCGCTGAGTTCACGACTTATATAGTTAAAATATTCTGAGCGATTCATTGCAGGAGCTTCCCATGATTGGAAAGGGCGGGTGTTAAATTACGAATGCCTTAGTTATGAGCAATCAATTAGTTAAATCACCTCCGCATGTAAATGAATCCCTAGCGCCTTTGTCACTTTGAGAATCGTATCGAAACTGGGGATGTGCTCACCGTCTAACGACCGATACAGGCTTTCGCGGGAAAGGCCGGTATCGCGAGCGATCTGTGACATACCGCGTGCACGGGCAATATCGCCAATCGCCTTGGCTATAAAGGTCGCGTCACCGTCTGCTTCCTCAATACAAGCGTCAAGATAAGCCGCCATTTCTTCTGTTGTTCTCAAGTGCTCTGCTACATCGTAGCGGCTGGTTATGGTTTTTGTCATCGTGTTTTCCTACAGATTACGGGCAAGCCCTTGGGCGGTTTTAATGTCGGTATCCTGAGTGCTCTTATCTCCACCAGCTAACAGAATTACGACTTCGTTGCCGCGCCGTGTGAAATACACCCGATAACCGGGACCATAATCGATTCGCAGTTCCGATACACCATCTCCAACAGGCTTCACGTCTCCCGGATTGCCGGCGGCCAGCCGCTCAATTCTGGCTTGGACTCTCGCACGCGCTCGAATGTCGCGTAGTTCATCCAACCATTGGACAAAAACATCGGTTTTTTTCATATCGATCATGTGCTTAATGTAGCTGATAAGCTACACATTGTCAAAGCACACTTTAACAGTGGTTCTAGAATGGGCTAGGTAACCACGATTGGCCTGACACGGGAGGTTATCGATTATTGAAGAATTTATACATATAGCGTTTAAAGTTTGCCGAAGAATTTGTTGGTATTACTTTGCCAATGACCGGTATCGGGAAGCCTAAATCCATATTCGAATGTCGCTTATGGGTCGTGAACTGCCTGTCAGCATCAACTAAAAATCAACACACTCTCGGAGTGGCTTGCCTTAAAGCAGATTATTTTTATCCGTTTTAAACAACAAATGTTTCTGAAAGAAATAACGGGGTCTTTTATTATCCTGTTTTAATGTAGTAATGATAGACTTCCTA
>CAIQND010000909.1 GCA_903873045.1 uncultured Methylococcaceae bacterium
ATATTGACTGAGAATAGATGATAAAACATGGATTGTTAGTTCCAATGCAGGATACTCAGAAAAATGGATTATAAAAAAGCCTTTATTATCAATAAGTAAAAAATACTAAAAATTCTTATGGGGTGCGGAATGTCGGATATAAATTTCATAATTTATATTATTTTAATATTAGCGATACCTAAAACTTATTTTAATCTACTAATTCTATTAAATATAATTTCTACAAGCGTAACGTTTCAACGGAACATCAACAGTTACAGCCTACTTTGAAACAATTTTTTGTGTGTGTATTTTTTGCAATTTAAAGCCATGATCGACTCTTCAACGACATGATTTTTTGTACTTGCTGGGTACACCTTGTCAATTTGAAGCAAAAACCCAGGTTTGCACTCTGGTACTCTAGCTACCCACGTAAGGCGGGACAGTTTAAAGATAACTCGTAATAAATAACCCCCACCCTATCGTTCCCACGCTCCGGTGTCACTGCCATTAAGTTATAGATTTTCAGATAAATAACTTCCAAGCAAAACCAAGAAACACATTGATTTTAATAGCTTTTAATTGGCGAAGTTGGAAATTTAATATCTGAAAGTCTATAAGACGTTCGCTGAGCGGAGTCGAAGCGATTTTGCTGGCTTCGGCTTCGCTCAGCCAATGCAGCTCCACTCAGCCAACGATTTATCTTGCCAAAAGGTGCTTAACTTAATTCCACAAAATAACTTAATTCCACAAAAAACCTTAACTTAATGGCAGTGACGCTTCGGCGTTGGAATGAAGACAGTGATGCTCCTGCGTCACGCAACGCTGGAGCGTTGCCAGATGAATTCCCACGCTGGAGTCGAGGTCGGGCAACGGCTTTATCGTTGCCCTACAATCATGCCGAAATTGTCGGGCGCAAAGAGACGCGCCCGACCTATCTGTAAAACATTTGTACGAATGCCAACGCTAGCTATTGGCTTAATGTATAACGCACCTGTGCCCATGAATAGGAGCCATTTTGTACGGCCTCAGAAACTCGGCCTTCGTTATTAAGCAATTTGAGTTCTTTTGAAAAAGGCTTGGTACTTGCAATAATGGTTACCGTACACTTTCCGGAGGGGCCTTTAACCGGTACATTAAATCCTTTCGGTGGAAATAATTGGTCTTTACCGGCTGACAATAATTTGTCTGGTTGCCGGGGATTTGGGCGTAATAGGGTTTCTTCACCTTTAGCATCATGATCAATTACGCGAACATACATTGGCTGCATTAGTGTGAAGGTTAATTGAAAAGACTCTCCATTTTGGTAGTCAGATTTGGATGTTTCTATATGTATCAACCCATCACTACTGGTAGCGAAGTATCTGGGTTTTGTAGCACTAACCGGCCCACTAGGTGTAACAGCCTCTGCTGCCGGCACCTTCTCTGTTATAACAGTTTCTGATTGTTGAGGCACAACAGGCGGAATTACCATAACAGGCGTTGAAGCCGGGGGCAAGGGTGCTGTAGGCGTTGTATCAACAGGTGTTTGCACGACCTGAGAGACGGGATTTTGTGTAAGCTCGGGCGGGGACGCTGTTTTATTAAATACCCAAAACACCAACCCTGAAACAACGATAACACCGACACCGCTTGCTATCAATTTCACCCAAGGCGTTTTTACGGGCTTTAATTTTTCCAGTAACTCAGAAATACTGGGTGTGCGCTGATCTCTTTCAAAGGCTAGCGCCTTATTTAAAGCATCCATTTGCCGACTATTTAAACCATTAATGGGTGCGGCTTTGTGGATTTTTTGTTTATAAAATTGCTTGCCCGTTAATACTTCGTAGATAACGCAGGCAAAGGCATAAATATCATCTCGGGCATCCGGCGGATAGTCTCTTTGCATTTCAGGTGAGGCATACGCCACGGTTAATGCGCCGAGTTCATGCCCACCAAATTTGGTTTCATCGCCTTCGTTTTCATTAATTTTAGACGCGATACCAAAATCCAGTACTTTTACAATGCCATCATCAGTAAGCATTATGTTTCCCGGCTTAATATCACGGTGTACGATATTGTTTTTGTGCGCGTAAGCAAGCGCATTGCCTATGCCCTCAATAATAAACCAGGCTTGAATCAGGTTCTGCGGTTCATGGTTAAGGTAGTCACCCAAGGTTTGGCCAGTTAGATATTCCATAGTCATGTAGACATGCGGACCATCTCTATCAAAGCCGTGAACTTTAATAATATTAGGGCAGTTGGCAAGCATTTTGGTTCTGTCAAAGTCACTGTATAACGACCTGACCAGTTGTTTGTTTGCTGATAATTCAGGTTTTAGCACTTTTATGGCGACATAAGGATCGCGTGCTTCTACTTCTTCCCACACTTTGTTCAGCGCTTTATAAACCGTTCCCATACCGCCTTCGCCCAAAACAGCAACCAGTTCATAAGTGTTTTTTACAAGACTGCCTAACACTAACTGAATTTCGCCACTTAAGCTATCACCATAATTGGTATACATCGTGCCTGACGTATCTTGATGAATTATTTCTGCTAACAACGGTGATGTGGGCGACTCAAGAATTAGTGATGATTCACTAGTAAAGTCTGATTTGACGCGAGTAACATCGTCATCATCTGAATGGGTATGTATTTTTTCAACCATTTAAAAACCAGGCAGTTATAAAGTGATACTATTTAAAATGATTTATCGACTTAAACTTAAACAGATAACCTCCCCTTAATAGCATAGGTATCTACACAGCTTTTACTCACAACAAAAACAATGAGTTACGGCATGACTAAGCTCCCTCTCCTGTTGGAGAGGGTTGGGTTG